>JAGWUO010000058.1 GCA_028868395.1 Cytophagales bacterium
TATCAACAATTTCCAAGGCATTCAATAGCGCCGCAGACGAGATAATGGCCGTTCCATGCTGATCGTCGTGCATGATGGGAATCTTCAAACGCGCTTTTAATTTCTCTTCGATTTCAAAGCATTCTGGGGATTTGATATCCTCCAGATTAATACCGCCAAAAGTCGGTTCTAAGCGCGCCACCGTATCCACAAATTCATCTGGATCTGTCACGGCTAATTCAATATCAAATACGTCGATATCGGAGAATACTTTGAAAAGAACGCCTTTTCCCTCCATCACTGGCTTACTAGCCTCTGGACCAATGTTGCCTAAACCTAATACAGCAGTACCGTTGGAGATAACTCCTACTAGGTTTCCTTTGGCGGTATAATCGTATACTTTTTCTACATTATTGGCAATTTCTAAACAAGGCTCAGCCACACCCGGCGAATACGCTAAGGACAAATCGCGCTGAGTTGCCGTTGATTTAGTGGGTTTTACTTCAATTTTGCCAGGTTTCCCTCCTGAATGATACTCGAGTGCATCTTCTCTTAAAATGGATGAAATAGACATATATGATTAATTTGTTGATTGTTCTTTTTCAAATTCCCCCTCGTGCTTCGCTATCCAAACCGTCGCCACTCCATTCCCTATAAAATTCGTGATCGCTCTCGCTTCTGACATAAAGCGATCCACTCCTAGTAATAAGGCTAAACCTTCTACTGGGATCACCTGCAATGCACTTAAGGTGGATGCCAAAACGACAAAGCCACTTCCAGTCACGCCTGCAGCCCCTTTAGAGGTCACCATCAAGATGCCGACAATGGTCAGCATCTGTTCCCAGGACAAATGTACGCCATAAACTTGAGCTAAAAACAAGGTGGCCATCGATAAATAAATACTCGTACCATCCAAGTTAAACGAATATCCCGCAGGAACCACTAGCCCCACCACGGACTTCGAACAGCCCATTTTCTCTAATTTATGCATCAAAGAAGGCAAGGCAGCCTCCGAAGACGAGGTACCTAACACCACCAATAATTCGTGTTTGATATAGCCCAAAAACGCCCAAATCCGCTCTCCACAGCTTCGCATAATAAAACCCAATACCACAAAAACGAAAATGGCCATCGTCACATAGACCGTCAACATCAGTTTTGCGAGAGGAATCAAGGAATGTATTCCAAACTTCCCAATGGTGAAGGCCATCCCTCCCAACGCTCCCAACGGCGCTAAAAACATCACTACCTTCAAGCCTTTAAATACCCAATGTGATGCCTGTTGCATCCCTGCAATCATCTTTGCCTTTCCTTTGACATAATTCAAAAAGATCCCAAAGAAGATCGAGAACCCTAATACCTGCACCGTAAAGTTTTCTTTCAAAAAGCCGATCCAAGAGAATCCTGCCGCCTTCTGCGTGTATTTAGAGATGTCTCCACCCGCAATATCGTCTCTGATGACTCCAATTCCGGGCTCAATAAAGGTAGAAACGGCTAATCCGATTAAAAGGGCAACCGTTGTCACCACCTCAAAATAGAGTAATGCCTTACCACCCACACGACCTACCTTCTTCAGATTTCCCATGTTCACAATCCCTAAAGAAATCGTTAAGAAGATGATAGGGTTGATGAAAATCTTTACTAAACTGATAAAGACCCCACTAAAAACCTCACTCAACGAAGGCCCAAAACTTATATCAGCTCCCAGTAAATTATAGCTAAACTTCGAATCTAACACCTTAAATAAGGCCAAATCAGGAGCGAAATGCCCGACAAAAACACCTAATAGAATAGACAATAAAACCCAAAATGTCAGGTTCTGAAAAATATTTAGTTGTTTCATTCGTTAAGGTTCGGTTGATAAACAAATGTAAGAATTAATAAGAAAAATCATCGCTTGTGATTCTGCCTATATTTCCCGAATTTTGTAGGCTCATTCCCTTTCGATAAAAATACAGATGTCAGAAAAAATCAAATGCCTTATTATCGGTTCTGGCCCAGCCGGATATACCGCAGCCATTTATGCTTCACGCGCTGGTTTACACCCTGTGATGTACCAAGGTGGACAACCTGGAGGACAATTAACAACTACCACTGAAGTAGATAATTTTCCTGGCTACCCGAATGGTATTGATGGCCCGGCTATGATGATTGATTTAGAGAATCAGGCAAAGCGTTTTGGAACTGATGTTCGTTACGGAATGGCGACCAAGGTAGATTTCAGTGTATCACCTAAGAAAGTGTGGATCGATGAAACAACGGAGATAGAAGCAGATGCAGTCATTATCGCCACTGGAGCCAGTGCGAAATGGTTAGGATTAGAGGGAGAAACGAAATTCAATGGCCTAGGCGTATCTGCTTGTGCGGTATGTGACGGATTTTTCTATCGTAATCAAACCGTAGCTGTAGTCGGTGCGGGAGATACTGCCGCTGAAGAGGCGAGTTATTTAGCGAATTTATGTACTAAAGTACACTTAATCGTACGTCGTGGCGAAATGCGTGCTTCCTTGATTATGCAAGAGCGCGTGAAGAATAACCCGAAAATCGAGATCCATTGGAACTCTGAAACAGAAGAAATTTTAGGGGATGCAAACGGGGTAACCGGCATTCGCATCGTGAATAATGTCACAAAAGCAACAGAAGAAATAGCCTTAACCGGTTTCTTTGTAGCAATTGGTCACCAGCCTAATACGTCTATATTCAAAGGACAATTAGAGATGGACGCTCAAGAATATTTAATCACTGAAAAAGGAAGTGCACGTACGAATATCGAAGGCGTTTTCGCCTGTGGTGACGTTCAAGATACGATTTATCGCCAAGCAATTACAGCTGCAGGTAGCGGATGTATGGCGGCGTTGGACGCGGAACGTTGGTTAGCCGCGAACAATTTACATTAATAGAAACGTATGAGGTTAATTACCTATATTTTTGGATGTATTCTGTTGCTATCGGGCTTTAGCTTGAAGGCGCAAGAGCGGAATTTATTCAAGAAAAAAACAGAAATCGAAGTCAAATCCAATTCCCAACTTTTCCAAGAAAAGAACAAGAAGAAGGATGAACTGGATGAACTTCCCCCTTTGCAATTTAGAAATGAGACGGAATCCGTGGGGGTTACGGCTGGCTCTGAATTACAAGAACGCAAGTTCGAGCCTATTAAAATGGTCAACGCGAGCATCAGCAATTTTGATACTACGTCCATTGACGAAGGTGAGAATCTGATTGTAGAGATCGAAGAAGAGGCTGCACCGGAAGGAACAGAAGATTTTGTGTCGGTGGCATCTTATTACGCGATTTGGGATACAAAAATTATTGATCCCTATGATATTGATGCCAAAGAATTTGACGAACCGGTCGACATCGAATTATACAATACGGCAGCTGGACGTAACTGGGCAGCACCTTTAGAGATTGTCAAACAAACAAGTCCATTTGGACCTCGCTGGGGACGTCTGCACGCTGGTGTCGATTTAGACTTAGAAACCGGTTATCCCGTCTTCTCTGCGTTCGATGGAATTGTCCGCGTCAGTCATTACGATCGTTCGGGATATGGAAATTACGTCTTAGTGCGCCACTATAATGGCTTTGAAACATTGTATGGTCACTTAGCTTCTCCCGGTTTAGAACCAGGAACAATAGTGAAAGCCGGCGATCAAATAGGTGTAGGAGGAAATACAGGCCGCAGTACGGGTTCTCATTTGCACTTTGAGACGCGTTATGAGGGTAATCCCATGAACCCGAAGAACTTATACAATTTCAGCCCTTTCGAACCTGTTTCGGATCATATTATTATCACAGCGCGTTCTTTTGACATTCGCTCTCTTTCATTGAAAAACGAATATGGTGCGGTTGGAGATAAAGTGCGTTCCAGAACAAAGGCATGGACTAAAGTACGTCAAGGTGATACACTAGGTGCTATCGCAAGACGTACCGGCGTTTCGATTGCTAAATTGAAGAAATTAAATGGAATGAAGAGCTCCTCGGTGATCCGAGCAGGGCGCCGAATTCGCATCCATTAATCGCCCATTAATCGCTATGAAATTAGATATCCTCGTGATGGCCGCTCATCCAGACGACGCTGAATTAAGCTGTGCTGGAACTATTCTCTCCCACATTGCTGCCGGCAAAAAAGTAGGAATCGTCGATTTCACCCGCGGAGAATTAGGCACGCGAGGAACCCCCGAAATACGTCTTCAGGAATCGGCAGATGCCACCCAAATCTTAGGCATTCATGCTCGCGAAAACCTAGGCATCCGAGATGGATTCTTCAGAAATGACGAAGAAACTCAATTGAAACTTATTGAAGTCATTCGCAAATACCAACCAGATGTAGTTCTTGCAAATGCCTTAGAGGACCGACATCCCGACCACGGCAAAGGAGCACAATTATCAATTGATGCCTGTTTCTTATCAGGTTTACGCCAAATCAAAACCGGCGACCTTCCTGCCTGGAGACCCAAACAAGTCTACCATTACATTCAAGACCGCTATTTAGAACCTGATTTCGTGATTGATATCACAGCACATTGGGATCAGAAAGAAGCGGCTATCCGTGCTTTCAAGAGTCAATTCTTTGACCCTAATTCTGCTGAGCCAGCTTCCTATATCTCGAGCCCAGACTTCTTAAACTTCATCCAAGCACGCGCGATGGAGATGGGGCATAAGATTGGGGTGAAGTATGGGGAAGGGTTTCAGAGTCAGAAGACATTGGAAAAAAAGTTTTTATAAAATTCAAAGTTCAAAGTTCAAAGTTGGAATCAAAAAAGCGGCAATAGCCGCTTTTTTGATATACTCGAGAAATATTTAATTCTTAAATCATCGCCGCAGGCGATATCATCTTTGCTCTTTGAACTTTGGACTTTGCACTTTGAAAAAGCGCCTGCGGCGCTTTTAAGGCGCCACTCGATAACACTCCCACTCTCCTTTTTCCCTAGCATCATACACAACTCGGTCATGCAAGCGAGAAGGTCTGCCTTGCCAAAATTCAAAATAGTCTGGTACTAGTCGATAACCTCCCCAATGGTCTGGTTTTGGAATCGTTTTGCCTTCGTATTTTGCAGCTAATTCAGCGTATCGAGCTTGTAATACTTCTCGGGAATCTACACGGGCACTTTGCTCGGATACCCAAGCGCCTAATTGTGATTCGCGCGGACGCGAGTGGAAATAAGCAGTAGATAATTCGACAGAGAGTTTTTCGACGTGACCTTCGATACGGATTTGGCGTTCTAATTCCCCCCAAAAAAAGGTGATAGATGCCTGCGATGTGAAGGCTAATTCTTGGCCTTTACGGGATTCGTAATTCGTAAAAAAGCTAAATCCGTGATCCACCGTTTTTAATAAAACGATGCGACCAGATGGGCGGCCTGTTGTACTTAATGTGCTTAAGAACATCGCATTAGGCTCTGGAACTTCAGCTGATTGGGCTTCCTTAAACCAAATAGCAAATTGAGCAAAAGGATCTGGATGTACGTGTTGTTCATGCAATTCTCCTTTTTGGTAGTTTAAGCGTAGATCAGCTAAGTTCATAAGTCGATGATATTTATTATCTTTACAAAGGCACTCCTTATCCCCAAATATAGCTGAATTACATGAAAAAATTATTCCTTTTTGACGCGATGGCCTTGATTTATCGCGCGCATTTTGCATTTGCTAAAACACCTCGAATTTCTTCGAAGGGAATTAATACTTCCGCCGTTTTTGGCTTTGCAAATACGATCCTAGAGGTCATTAACAAGGAAAAACCAGACTATTTAGGAGTTGCCTTCGATACACCTGCCCCTACTTTTCGCCATGTGGAATATACGCCCTACAAGGCACAGCGCCAGGAACAGCCGGAGGATATTACGATTGCCATTCCATATGTTAAGCGTTTGGTTGAAGCGATGGACATTCCCTTGCTGATTTTAGATGGCTATGAGGCGGATGATGTGATTGGTACGATTGCCAAAAAGGCGGTGCGAGCGAATCCGGACATCGAAGTTTTCATGATGACGCCGGATAAAGATTACGGGCAATTAGTAGAGGAGCGCATTAAGATGTACAAACCGGCCTTTATGGGCAAGGGTGTAGAGATTTTAGGGCCCAAGGAAGTATGCCAACGTTGGAACATCACTAATGTCGACCAAGTAATCGATATGCTGGGTTTGATGGGTGATGCGGTGGATAACATTCCAGGTATTCCGGGTGTGGGTGAAAAGACGGCACAAAAACTAATTGAGCAGTTTGGATCACTTGAAAACCTATTAGATAATACCGATCAACTAAAAGGCAAATTGCAAGAAAACTTGATCAATTTCCGCGAGCAAGGGATTTTATCGAAGCATTTGGCCCGTATTATGCTCGAAGTACCTATCGAATACGAAGAAGAAAAACTAAAAGCAACGCAGCCTAACCGGGCTTTATTAGAACCCCTATTAGAGGAATTAGAATTCAGAACGCTGCGCAAGCGGATTTTGGGTGAGGAAGAGCCAGTTGTGGCGAAAGTAAAAGCATCGCCTAAAGTGGATGCGAACCAAATGGATATGTTTGGATCTCCTGCCGCTTCCGCCGCTCCTGAAACAGTGGAGGAAGATGAAGTCATCACGACCAGCTATTCGAACCTCAGCAATACCGCGCACCAATACCATTTAGTGCAGGGCGAGAACGCGATTAAGTCCTTGATTAGCTTCTTGGATCGCCAGGATTCCTTCTGTTTTGATACGGAAACTACGAGTTTGGTAGCGATAGAAGCCGCATTAGTGGGCATGTCCTTCTCCTACCGTAAGGGTGAGGCTTTTTATGTGCCGTTCCCAGAAGATCCAGTGGCTTGCCAGGCGCAGGCAGATTTATTTAAGGACATTTTTGCCAAAGAATCCACCACCAAAATCGCCCAAAATATCAAATACGATATGAGCGTTTTGCGCAATTACGGTATCGAAATCAAAGGCGCGACTTACGACACGATGCTGGCTCATTACTTGATAGAACCGGAGAAACGCCACGGGATGGATGCTTTGGCCCTCGCCTATTTAAGCTACGAACCCATGTCGATCGAAAACTTGATTGGCAAAAAAGGCGCTAAGCAAGGAAACATGCGCGAAGTAGAACTTAACTTGATCAAAGAGTACGCCGCAGAAGACGCCGATATTACCTTGCAATTAAAGCCATTTTTGGACAAACAATTAACCACGAATCCCAAAGCC
>JAGWUO010000059.1 GCA_028868395.1 Cytophagales bacterium
GCGATTGTAACGGAAAAGTTGAGGAGGCGTACTTTGTTCCGTAATCTTTACTAGGTTATCTAATTGGATCAAATCCCCGCGGTTGTTTTTCACGTAAAGGGACTTCAAGTCGGATACGTCATTTCGCATCGGACGGTCGATTTGACCGATGATCTGGTATTGTTTTCCGTCCATTACGAAGTAACCAAAACGTCTACCCGAAAGGCCTAATTGCAAGGTGGTAGCTACATCTTGGATGGAAACACCAAGGTTTTGGGCTTTATCGCGGTTGATTTCAAGTCGCAATTCTGGCTTCGTAAACTTCAAGTTCACGTCTGCCATTTCGAACTTCGAACTCTCCCTCACTTTGGCCATAAATAACGGAATGTTCTTCTTCAAACTCTCGAAAGTCGAGGCTTGAATCACGAAAGCCACCGGCAAACCACCACCACCGCGTTGTCCCGTAGACAAGGTCGGTTCTTGGATTAGGGTAGCACGTGCACCTGTGAATTTCTTGATCTTCGGTTGAAGCTCATCCGCAATTTGCTGCTGCGTTCTACGACCTTCCGGATCGGATAAAATCACGCGCATACTTCCGGTATTCGAACCACCATTCCCAAAAGGAGGGGAGGTAATCGAATAAACCGCATAGCGTTCGTGCGCCGGAATATCCGTCATCAAGAACTTCGCCATCTCATCCGTATAATTCAACATATATTCGAAAGTAGCGCCTTCCGGAGCCGTTGCATTGACCCGAATACCCCCTCTATCCTCTAGAGGTGCTAATTCCGAAGGAATGGCTTCGAATTTAAACAGGGCATAAATAATGCCAAACAAGGAGAACATAATCACCCAAGCCATCCAGCGAATTTTAATAAAGGCAGCTAAAGAGTCTTCATATCCTTTCGTCAAAGCCACAAAGAAAGGCTCTGTCACCGTATAGAACCAAGGTTTCGTGTGACTTCCCTTCAATAAACGTGAACTTAACATAGGTGTCAAAGTCAAGGAAACGAAGGCAGAAATAATTACAGATCCTGCTACCACAATCCCGAACTCACGGAATAAGCGTCCCGTAATCCCTTGCAAGAAAATCACCGGTAAGAATACGGCAGCTAGGGTGACAGTCGTCGAAATAACGGCAAAATAGATTTCTTTAGATCCTTCCACTGCGGCTTCCCACGGGCTGAGTCCCTCCTCGATTTTGGTGTAAATATTCTCCAATACCACAATCGCATCATCCACTACGAGACCAATCGAAAGAACGATCCCTAACAGCGTTAACACGTTCACAGAGAATCCCGCTAAATACATAAAGAAGAATACCCCAATTAAACTGACCGGAATGGCTGTCAATGGAATAATGGTCGATCTCCAGTCACGCAAGAACAAGAAGATGATGATGGTTACCAATAAAATCGCAGTGAAGATGGTTTCTTCCACCTCTTCGATCGATTTGCGTACATAACGGGTATTATCAAAGCCCTCCTTCATCTCCACATCCGCAGGCAAAGTCAAACGAATTTGCTCCACTTTCTTGTGGATGGCATCTACGATCTGGATTTGGTTAGAACCAGGCTGTGGAATCACCGCGATAGAAATCATCGGCTTCAAATCCCGCTTAAAGAAGGTTTTGTTGTTTTCTGGGGAAAGTTCTGCCTTACCCACATCCGAAAATTTCACCGATCGATCACCTTCTTCTTTGATGATCAAATTATTGAAATCCTCTTCTGTCGTCATACGGCCCTGCGTTCTCACGGTTAACTCCGTGTTCGCTCCCTCGATACTTCCGGAAGGCAATTCAATATTTTGTTTCGCTAACGCATTCACGATATCCGGCGCCGTCAAACGGAAAGAAGCTAAGCGTTCCGGATCGATGTGCAAGCGCATCGCGTATTTCTGCTCGCCCCACAATTGTACGGAACTAACCCCCGGAATCGTTTGGAATTTTTCCTTGATATTTCGCGTGGCTAATTCATTCAATGATAGCAAGTTACGCGTAGCGGAAAATACGTTTATGTTGTAAATAGGGTTTGCATCCGCATCGGCTTTGGCTACGATGGGTGGATCCACGTCTTTAGGTAATTGACCCATCGCACGAGATACGCGGTCACGCACGTCGTTCGCCGCATCCTCGATATTGACCGAAAGATCAAATTCGACCGTGATACTCGAACGGCCATCGCGGCTAGAACTAGAAAGGGTACGAATACCGGCGATACCGTTAATGGATTCTTCTAAAGGCTCGGTGATTTGGGATTCAATAATATCAGCGTTTGCCCCAGTGTAAGACGTTTGTACGTTTACAACAGGCGGATCCACGGATGGATATTCACGAACCCCTAAATAGGTATATCCGATGATACCAAATACGATGATCGTGATAGACATCACAATCGAAAGTACCGGTCTTTTTATACTAATCTCTGAAAAAGATGCCATAGCTAGTTTATTTTACGACTTCTTTAATTTCTACTTCGCCATCAGGTTTCACTTGGATGATACCGTTGGTAATGAGGGTGTCTCCAATTGCTAATCCGTCTAAGATCTCAACTGTCTTGTCACCGCGTGTTCCTAAGGTAACCTTGGTGGAGACAGAATGACCATTTTTCACTACATACACTTTACTACCTTTTGCTTCAGGAATAACAGCCTCTGTTGGAATTAAGATCGCTGAACCTTTTGTCTTCAGGATCAAATTCACTTTTGCGAAAGCCCCTGGAACCAATTCATTACCCGGATTAGGTGCTTGAGCTCGTATTTGTAAGGTTCTAGTTTGAGGATCAATCTTCGGATCAATCGCATATACTCGGCCGATATAGGTTTTTTCCTCGTTCTCGGTGATGAATTCGATAGTGCCCCCGTTTCTCACTTGGGTGGCGTATTTCGCCGGAATTGCAAATTCGATTTTCGCCGGATTCGTGTTCGTCAAAGTAGCAATTTGCGTACTTGGGGAAATATAACTTCCTAAACTCACATATCGGAAACCAATTCTGCCAGCAAAAGGTGCGCGTATAGTTGTTTTCAAGATTTGCGCTTTTAGGTCTTCAATATCGGCTGAAATGGTATTCACCGAGTTGACCGCAATATCATACTCGCGTTGCGAAATGGCTTCTTTTTGAAGAAGGACCTTTTGGCGAGCCTCATTGTCTTCCGCTAATTTTTTATTGTATCCTAGTTTGCGAAGACGTGCTTGTAAATCATCGTCATTGATGCGAAGTAAAACCGTTCCTTTGGCTACCACATCGCCTTCTTTGATGTTCAATGCAATAATACGTCCAGCGATTTCGGAGCGAATGTCTACCTCTTCGTTTGGCAAAATAGAACCGGTTGAATTGATCATATCATCCAATCGAGTCGATTTGACCACCGTCACTACCACGGCTGTCTTTCCCCCTTTTCCCCCTGGGCCACCTTTTTCTTTTCCTTTCTCTTTCGTTTCAGCGGAGAAAAAAGTCTTTTTGATTTTCGGATAAAACGCCAAACCCAAGATCAAGGCAATGGTCAAAACCGACAGAAGAGTCTTTGTAATTTTATTCATAGTAATAGGTTTTCATACTAAGGTAATCAAATCCAAGGAAAGGATTACCCTAACTTATAGGCTTAATTGGTTAAAGAATTCGAAATCCAAGGCATAAACTGCTCATTCTCCACTTCGTTCATGACGAAATGACTTTGTGCGTTGCCTATGTTTTTAATACTAGCAAGCTTGTGCAAAATAAATTCACGGTATTCATCCATATCTGCGACCACGATTTTTAACAGAAAATCACTGTGTCCGGAAACGCAGTAGCAT
Source organism: Cytophagales bacterium (assembly GCA_028868395.1). Next base: position 3,773 of record JAGWUO010000059.1, read on the forward strand.
TCTTGCACCTCGACTAATTGCATCACATCTTGCTCAAATTGCTTCAAATAGTCTGCGGCGTGCTCCTTTAAGGAAATATCACAGAAAACGGTTAAGGTTTTACCTAGTTTGGCAGGATTGATCATTGCTCGATAGCCCGTTATCACGCCTTCCTTTTCCATCCGCTTGATGCGTTCATGGATAGGCGTCGCACTCATTCCTAGGCGAGCGGCCATTTCTTTATTAGAAAGAAAGGCGTCTTCGTGCAGAAATGCGAGGATCTTTTTATCGATGTCATCAATTTTTGCCATACGCTTATTTACTCTCGTTTTTTTCCAAAAGAAGTCCGAACGATACCATCCCCGCCAGAGTATCCACTCGCATAGATTGCGCAACCTGAATTTGGTATTTACCTGGTTTGGGAAACTTCAAATTCGGATAAACGAGAAATTTTTTCTCATAAATATCGCCAAATCCGGCACCTTTCGGCTTTCCCGTTTTCGGGTCATATAAGATTGCCTCAGCTAAACCTTTCTGAATGGTTATTCCCTGATCATCCACTATACTCGGGCTGAAATACAGGTTATAGAAAGGGTATGCATTGTTTTGGCGTACCACCACATAAGCGGAATAACTACTCACAGAATCCGCCACCTCTACGTTAAAACGAATAGGCTGTTTTTGGATCCAGCCGGACTCGGGAAAACTCGAAGTGTCGTCAATTATTACACTCGAATCACTGCAGGCAAAGAATATCAGCTCAAACAGGAAAATGAATCCAAGGCTAAGCTTCAGGGGTAGGCGCTGCACCATCTCTTGGAGGTCTTGGTTTAAACTTCTTTTTCTTCTTGAACGGTTTCGGTGTGGCTGTTCCACCATCAGCTACTGAAGTTGATCCTTCTGGACGATTTTGTCCTTCTGGACGCGGTCCGCGGTTTTCACCCTCCGGTCTAGGAGGACGTGGTCCACGCTCGGGGCGTGGTCCCCGATTTTCACCTTCTGGCCTAGGTCCACGCTCGGGGCGAGGGCCTCTATTCTGTCCTTCTGGGCGTGGTCCGCGATTTTCGCCTTCTGGTCTTGGAGGTCTCGGTCCGCGTTCTGGACGAGGCCCGCGATCTTGTCCTTCCGGACGTGGTCCACGATTTCCGCCGTCTCTATTACCTCGGTTATTTCGGTTGTTGCGATTACCCGATTTCATTCCACCGTATTTCTTATCCATCCGCTCTAAATCAGAATTTAGCTCAGATAAGGTAGGTTTCTCCACGGCTGGTGCATCTGGGTTCAGATCCTCAAACGACTCCGGAATAATTCCTTTTTTATTTAAATCAATGATTTCAGCCACGCGATCGCAGCTCACTGGAATCCAGATAGCCTCTTCCCCCACAATCCCAAACCACATCATTCGCTTGAAAATATCCGTCTTCTGTAAGATGGCATCACCTCGTTTGGTTTTTAAGCGACCTTCAATGGTAGGAATGCTTTTCAGGGCATCCATATAGGTCTCTAATTCGTAGTTTAAACAGCATTTTAAACGACCACATTGGCCACTTAATTTGACAGGATTTAGCGAAAGGTTTTGGTAACGAGCGGCTGAGGTAGTTACGTTTTTGAAATCCGATAACCAGGTCGAGCAACACAATTCGCGTCCACAAACCCCGATTCCGCCTAATCTACCCGCCTCTTGGCGAAGCGAGATCTGCTTCATTTCAACGCGAATCTTAAATTCGGTTGCAAGAATTTTGATGAGTTCGCGGAAATCAACTCGGTCTTCAGATGAATAATAGAAGATCGCTTTCGAACCATCCGTTTGAAATTCTACATCTGAAAGCTTCATATTCAGCTTTAAGTCGCTGATAATTTGGCGTCCACGGTACATCGTAGGAAGGTCACGCGCCATGGATTGCTCGTGCTTCTCGATGTCCTTTTCAGTGGCTAAACGGATGATGTTTTTTACCTTATCATCATCCTTGATATTCTTCTTAAGTAATTGAAGACGAACGAGTTCCCCTTGTAGAGAAACAACGCCTAACTGCGTTCCACTGCTAGAGTCGACCATCACCGAGTCTCCTGTATGTAGTTCTAGTTGATCTACATTACGAAAATACTCTTTTCTGCCTCCTTTGAACTTCACTTCCACGATGTGGTAGCGTTGGAACGAGGGAACGTCTAAGTCTGATAACCAGTCAAAAACGTTCATTTTATTGCAACCACCTGAGCCGCAACCGCCATTACTTTGACAGCCTTTTACCTCCCCGCTAGCGCTGGGAGATCCGCAGGACCCACTGGAACATGATTTACACGCCATATCTTAATACATCTAATCCGATGTCTCTTCTAAAGTTTTTGCCTTCAAATTGAATGGTTTGAGCGGCCTTTTGTGATTTTTGGATCGCTCTTTCCAAGGTATTCGAAGTTCCAGTCAACGCCATAACACGGCCACCGCTGGTCATAATATCGCCGTCTTTTGACGTCGTTCCTGCGTGGAAAACGATGGCGTCTTCCACTTTTTCAACTCCTGTTAACACATCTCCTTTGCGGTATTCCTCTGGATATCCACCTGCCACTAACATCGTAGTCACTGCATATTGGTCCAAAATAGAAATTTTTTGCTCGCTCAGCGTGCCATTGGAAGCTGCAATTAGCAAAGATAGGAAATCTGATTCGATTCTAGGTAAAACCACCTCCGTTTCCGGATCTCCCATTCGTGCATTGTATTCGATGACATAAGGCTCGCCTTCATGGTTCATTAAACCAATAAAGATGAATCCTTTGTAGTCTATGTTCTCTGCTTTTAAGCCTTTAATAGTGGGTTCGATGACCTTTTGTTTCACCGCTTCCATAAATTTCGCATTAGCAAAAGGAACAGGAGAAACGGCCCCCATACCCCCGGTATTCAACCCTTCGTCGTTTTCGCCAATACGTTTGTAATCTTTTGCCTCCGGCAATACCACGTAGTTTTCGCCGTCTGTTAAAACGAAAACGGATAATTCGATGCCGCGTAAGAATTGCTCGATGACGACTTTGGAACTCGCATCACCGAACTTTGCGTCTAACAGCATCTCGTTTAAAGCCGTTTCTGCTTCCGCCAGCGTCAGAGCGATAATCACTCCTTTTCCCGCTGCTAAGCCATCTGCTTTTAATACGATGGGCAATGATTGCGTTTGTAAATAGGCTAGTCCTTCCGCGATCGTGTCCTTGGTAAAGGTTTGAGAAGCAGCGGTTGGAATACCGTATTTGTGCATAAAATTCTTGGAAAAGTCTTTGCTACCTTCGATTTGGGCACCTTCAGCACCTGGTCCTACGATTCCTACGTGTTTCAGATCAGCCTGAGATTCGATGAAATCACGTAAACCTTTCACGAGAGGTTCTTCTGGACCTACCACTACTAAGCCGATATCATG
>JAGWUO010000060.1 GCA_028868395.1 Cytophagales bacterium
TATACCTTAGCTAGGACAGAACGCAAAATAGAAGGTTTAAATAATAATGAATGGTATGCTAATCGCTATGATCGCACCCATACCTTAAATTTAGTTGGACAATACGCCTTGTCTGATAAATGGTCATTCGGGGCAAATTTTGCCTACATCACGGGAGTTCCTTACACTGTTCCTGCCCAAAAATACATTTTCGACGGAATCGCCTATCCACAAACGATACCCGGAACGAGGGGAAATATTCGCGTACCAGATTACCATCGATTAGATATTTCAGCGACGAAGAAAAACAAAAAAGCCTTGTTTGGTAAAGGAAGTTCGGAATGGGTATTCTCGGTGTATAATGTATACAATCGAAAAAATCCGTTCTCAATCTATACGCGACCTAACGAAGATAATTCCGTTCAAACCGAGGCCGTTCAATTATCCATCATCGGTTCATTCGTTCCAGCCGTCACCTATAATTTCTCCTTTTAAGATGAAGCCGATCTACTTATTCCTGCTTTTTTTGGCCTTAACGTCTTGTGAAGAGATCGTAAACTTGCCTAGTCCTGTTTCGGATCATTACCTCGTGGTGGAAGCTAATTTGACGAATCAAAATACGGCACAGCAAATCATTTTGTCGCGTTCTCAAGACTATTTTGATCAGAGTAGTGCTCCTAAAATAGCAGGAGCTCAGGTTACGGTGTCGGATAGCTTGGGGAATCAATTTAGTTTTGTGGAGAAAGTGGCACAAAGCGGGATTTATGTGTGGGAACCAACGGCTCAACAACCTACGATAGGAAAGGTGGGTACTACCTTTACTTTGAATGTGAAGTGGCAAAATGAAACGCTTACTGCGAAAGCTAAAATGAATCGCGTTCCACCCATCGACTCCATCTTGTATCAATATGATGAGGCAACGGGGCGACAAGTTGCTAACGATAGCCCTAAAAATGGGTATGATGCACAGTTTTATGCACGCGATATTCGCGGGGCCGGAGATTGCTATCGGGTGAAGACGTATCGCAATGGAGTGTTGTTTAATGACCCCATTAATTTAACATTAGTCTACGATGCCGGGTTCCAAAAAGGGGCTATGACCGATGGCCTGATGTTTATTTTACCTATTCGACGTTCGATTTCGCCATCCCTTTATGTAGAAAAAGATAAGATTCGCGTGGAGATTTGGTCGATTTCGGAAGATCAATTTAACTTTTATTCTCAAGCACGTTTAGAGCTTAATAATGCTGGATTATTTTCAAGACCAGCCGCTAATATTCCCACCAATATTAAGAATACGAATCCTTCTTCCAAACTACAGGGTACAGGTTGGTTCGGTGTTTCAGCCGTGAGTTCATTTGAAACGGTGGTAGATCCGAAAAAGGCGAGAACAGGATTGAAGTAATTACTCGAAATTGAATATTAAGCTAATCGTATGTGAATTCAACTGGCTTAATTTAGAATAACTATTGACCGTTCCAGGAGGTACAAAAAGGTTATTCAAACCGTGCGAAATGCGAATCTCTGGAGAGAATTTAAAGAAACGGTAAAAGCGTTCGAAACCGATTCCGTATTCCAACGATAATTCTGAGGTATTAGCTGTTACGGCTGTATTTTTTTTCTTCACATTTGCCTCTAAACCTAATTTTAGGCCTGAGATTAAATACATACGGTGGTTTTGGCGACGTACCGAACGGAATTTCAATAACATAGGGATTTCTAACCAAGTTGACTCTCTCGAGATCAGATCTTCATTAGCGAATTGAATTTGACGATCATACAAGGCGATGTTTAAACCCGATTTCACTTCTACGTGTTTGCTAAGGGCATAATTAACAATTCCACCTATCTGAAATCCAAAAGTGCGAGGAGAGGTAAGTGATAGTGGTTCTCCAGTCACATCGTTTACTAGAACGCTTGGAAATCCATTCGCATAGTAATTGCTAGACGTTAAGCCAAACATAAAACCAAAATGAACTGGTTTTTCATCGTAAAACTCATCGTGCAGCTGAATGTATTTCTTTCCTTGTCCTAAGGCGTTAAAGCCCAGCAAGAATGCGATAGCAAAACCAATTAAGTGACCTTTTTTCACGCGTTTTTAGCTTTTTTATGTCCTAAATAAATGGAGCAAATGCCTCCCGTCATTGGGATCCATTGGGTATTTATAAATCCACATTCCTCATAAATTTTCAAGAAATCTTTGCCGTCAGGAAAAGCTTGAACAGATTCAGGAAGGTAGGTATAGGCGGCTGGGTCTTTGGAAATTAATTTTCCTAAAACCGGCAGACAAAATGTAGAATAGAAAGAATACAATTGCTTCATAGGGAAGCTTTTCGGATTTGAAAACTCCAAAATTAAGCAATGGCCACCTGGCTTTAACACGCGGTACATTTCTTTCAAACCTTTGTCCAATGTTTCGTAGTTTCTCACCCCAAAACTAACGGTGATGGCATCAAAACTATTGTCTGAGAAGGGTATTTTTTCTGAATCCCCTTTTTGTAAGGTAATGATATTATCTAGGCCTAATTTCTTGATTTTCTCTACACCGAAGGCTAACATACCTTCGGAAATATCAATCCCTACAATCTTTTCAGGCTTGATTTTTAAGGCTTCAATGGCGAAATCGCCGGTACCCGTAGCAATATCCAATACGGACTTGATACCCTTGTTTTGAAGTAACTTGATCGCTTTTTTTCGCCAAACAATATCAATCCCACCACTTAATAAATGATTCAGAAAATCATATTTGTGGGAGATGGAATTGAACATGTCAGCGACTTGTTCTTTTTTTCCTTTGGACTGATTCTTGTAAGGGACTACCATAATTTTAGCGAATTGATTACGAACTAAACCAGTTCAGTAAACCAATGTTTCATAAAATTACCAAAAAAAATCGTTTAAATCGCGCTCATGTGGAAAACACTCACCATAATCCACATGATGGCAAAGCTGATGACGAGTGAAATGTTCACTAAGGAGGCTGCAAGCGGGGTATTTAAATTCAATTCATCGGAATAGGTAATGACCGTCATACCCACGGGTAAAATGAGGCAAAGCAGTAAAAGGTTGCGAAAACCCAAGTCAAAAGGCAGCAGATAAAAACAGACTCCTCCCACTAAAAAACCCATTACATAGCGCAATCCCAACACTTGAAAAACCCGAAAATACGATTTTTTAGAAAGGCGTACGCTGAAATAAATGCCCATTAACAACAATACGATCGGCTTATTGCCTGAAGCGATGGTTGCAATGAGATCCAGCGCGAAGTCGGGGAATTTCAACTGTAGCACGTTAACTAAAACACCCAGGACCATCGCCTGAAGCGGTGGCAGGGAAATAATCCGTTTGAAAATATGAGCGGCAATGTTGTCTTTTTTAGGTCCACGACTGAAATAATTGCCCATCCCGTAATTCACAAAAAAGTTGACCACGGAATTCCCCAGGTCAAACATAATCGCATAGGTCAATCCTTGTATGCCAAAAATTCCTTCAATCAGCGGGTAGGCAAAAATCCCTAGATTAAATCCAGCACTCCCTATGGTCATTACGCCGCGATTCTCAGGCTCTGTATTTTTGAATAGATGGAAAGCACTAAAGGATAGAAACATCCCAAAAAACATCGCAATCAACGGAAGGTAAATCAAGTCCCAGGTAATGTTCACTCGAATCATCGTCGAGAATACTAAGGCCGGGAAAGTTGTATGCATCAGGAATTTGGACAAAGACTTCCCATCGTATTCCTGAATAAACCCAGCACTTTTCAATGCGTAACCGATTGCAATGATGCAAAGCGCAGAGCCAAAAACGATATTAGGATCAGTCATCTATTCAGGCTTTGGTAGTGTTATACGAAAAGTGGAGCCCTTGTTTATTTCTGTGGACTTTAAAATTAATTTACCCTGGTGGTAATTTTCGATGATCCGTTTCGCTAATGTTAATCCCAATCCCCAGCCACGTTTCTTGGTAGAAAACCCCGGTGAAAAGATCTTAGACGTATTGCTGGGCAAAATGCCTTTCCCTGTATCAGAAATATCGATGTGAATAACTTGGTTTTTTCCTTCTTTTAGTTCAATCCTCAATTGACCATGGCCCCCCATCGCATCCACACCATTCTTGCAAATATTCTCAATAACCCATTCAAACAGGTATTTATTCAAATTAGCCGTTTGATTGGCGGCTAAGGAGGAATGAATTTCGATGGTGACTTTGGACGAAATACGAATTTTTAGATAACTGATGAAGCTCTGAATGACCGCTTCAATATCCTCTAATTTTAAGACAGGCGTGGATCCAATATTCGAGAAACGGGTTGTTATGGTTTCCAAACGTTGAATATCTTTCGATAATTCGACTACAATGTCCGGGTTAATATGTGGCTCATTTCGGAGTAACTCTACCCAAGCCGTCAATGAAGAAAGGGGGGTACCTAATTGATGGGCCGTTTCTTTGGCTAATCCCACCCAAACTCGATTTTGCTCAGCCCTACGGGAATAGGAAAGAAAAATGTAGCCTAAAAAGCCGATGATGAGAACCACCAATAGTTGCGATAAGGGGTAATAGCGCAGCAATTTTAACAGTTTTGAATTCCCATAATAGATGTATTCTTTCTGGAAACCCATATCCATTTCGATGGGTTTATTATTTTCTGCAATAATCTCTAGCAGTTTTTGCTGTAATATTTCTTGCTTTTTCTCCGTACTTAGCGTTTCCGGCAAAGGAATATTGATGGAGTTTAGATGCCCAGAACCATCTTTCCAAATCACGGGAATCGTATTATTCTCATTGATTTTCTTAATTCGTTCGAAAAAGAAATTGATATCCGCGTTATTATCACTCGTTAACGCATAGCGAATGGTTTCCGCATACAATTCGATTTGTTGCTTTTCGCGTTCTTCCAGTTTGTTGACAAGCCCGTCTGTAAAGTATAAGGAGAAACCCGCCATCACCACGCTGACCGCAAAAAAGGCCACTTTCAACCAAGTATCTCGGTTGTAAAAGGCTAATGGGATGGAGAAGTATTTAAAGATCATAGTAATTATTACCCTCAAAAGGGTACGTTCATCACAAATTACCTACCGTTTATCCAAATTCACAAATAAATTTTCTAAGGTACTTTGCATTACATAGTACCTTGTCTATATTTGCAGTGTCAAATAAAACAAAGAACCCATGGATATTGAAAATGCCAAGGTACAAATGAGGAAAGGGATTTTAGAATTCTGTATTCTCAAAATTATCTCAAAAGGGGAGGTATATGCCTCTACGATGCTATCAGAATTAACATCCGCTAAAATTATGGTGGTGGAAGGGACTTTATACCCTTTATTAACTCGCCTAAAAAATGCCGGATTTTTAGACTATCGCTGGGTCGAATCAGCATCAGGTCCGCCTCGAAAATATTATTTATTAACAGACAAAGGACAGGAATTTCTAGCAGAAATGTCCGCGACTTGGGATGAACTTCAAGCATCCGTTAACCAAATCTCTAACGCTTCTCCGCAGGCTTAACCTTACCCCAAATGAAAAAGACTTTATCAATTAATATCGCTGGATTTGTCTTCCACATCGAAGAGGATGCTTTTGCTACCTTAGATGCTTATTTAAAATCCATCCATGCGTATTTCGCGTCTTTCGAAGGATCGAAAGAAATAATCGCCGATATCGAATCGAGCATTGCGGAAAAATTCTGGAACATTAGAGAATCAGAAAAGACGGAAGCCATTTCACAAGCACATGTGGATGCACTAATTGCTTCTTTAGGAACTATTGCTGATTTCAAGCAAGTGGAAGAGGAAGAAGATAAGAAGGAAGGATATACCGCCCCTAAATCAGAGGGTGGTCCTAAAATTTTCCGTCGTGACATTACTCGGAAGAAATTAGGTGGAGTAGCAGCTGGTATCGCTCGTTACTTTGAGGTAGATCCTATCTGGGTTCGCTTGGTTTTATTAGCTTTGTTAAGTGCGAGTTTCCCTTTATTCCATTTAGGAAACATCGTTTTCTGGGCCTACATTATTCTTTGGGCTGCCATTCCAGGTGAAATGAATCTGGATGATGATAAATCGTATCGCAAGTTCTACCGTGATCCCGAGAAAAAAGTGATAGGTGGTGTGATGGCTGGTATCGCGGCTTATACGGGTTGGGATGTAGGATTATTACGTGTATTAGCAGTTTTGTCAGTGGGTCTTTTTGGCTCAGGTGTGATTGCCTATATCGTGATCTTAGCGATTACGCCGGAGGCTAAAACGATGAAGGATAAGATGGAGATGACGGGTGAACCTATCACGCTGGAAAATATTGAGAATAATATTAAGAAGAGCATACAGCCAGATGAAACGGAAGAAAAAGCGTTAACGAAGGTATTGTTATTCCCTTTTAGAATTTTTGCTACGGTATTCTCCGCCTTGAAAGGACCTTTAAATGTGCTTAGGTGGATAATTCAAATCTTCTTAGGCGTTATTCTATTGATATTAGGTATAGCGTTTATCATTGCTTTAGGCGCAATCTGTACAGTAGGATTTACGGGAATTGACCAGGGCCAACTGGTGCATATGGGGCCATTGCCTTTATATTTAATCGCGAAAGATTTTCCATTCTGGGCGGTACCAGCCTTAGTGATGGCTTTTTTACCTGTCTTTGTTTCGATCGTGATTGCTGGTGTTTCTCTATTAGCGAATCGTAAATTTTACAACAAGACCTATAAGATTGCTTCTACTACGATGGTAATCGTGGGCTGGATCGGTTTATTTGCAGCGGCAGCTTTTGTGGGACGTAATTTCCAACGCTCAGCCTCTTACAATCAGGTGAATGATATTGCGGTTTCAGATTCGACGACATATGTATTAGACATTGACAAAAAAGACAACGAGACCATCTGGCAAATGATGTTAGGGGAAAAAGTCGAAGAATTTACGTTTGATTTTGAAGACGATGAGGATAACCATGATTACAATGAGGAGCGTTTTAATCGTGCGAATATTGAGATCGAAGGCTATGATGGGAAAACGATTCAGGTAATTACCTACGCGAAATCACAAGGTTTGACACGTAAAGAGGCGGAGGCAAAT
>JAGWUO010000061.1 GCA_028868395.1 Cytophagales bacterium
TGGTTTCCAAACAGGATCCCACGATTCGCCTGGCAGAAGTTCAAAGTTCAAAGAGCAAAGTTCAAAGTTTTGTTTACAAGACTTTAGGTACACGGAAATTGGTGGTAGATGAATATGCGGTCTCTTCCACTCATAAACTGCCTACCCTTGTTTTTTTTCATGGAGGTGGCTGGAGAACGGGGCATCGTTCGCAGCATATTCCATTAGCTAAAGCTTTAGCAGATCGTGGATACCGGGTCTTTTTAGTGGAATACCGCTTATCTACAGAGGCTTTATATCCCGCAGCGATGCTAGACGCACAAGCGGCACTGCAATGGGTTTCGAAACGAAAAAATGTAGGCGAAATCTATGTAGGGGGGTATTCAGCTGGGGGCCAAATGGCTGCGTTACTCGGTTCCGTACAAGATGAAAATACGTATGGTAAAGGAGTTAAAGTAGCTGGAGTCATCGATATTGATGGAATTCTAGCCTTTATTCATCCGGAGTCTGGAGAGGGCGATGATAGCAAGCGAACTTCAGCGGCAACGTATTATTTTGGATATAACAAGGTAGAGGGCGAAGCTATTTGGAAGGAAGGTTCTGCTTTAAGCCATGTTACAAAAGGCGATCCGCCGGTATTATTTTTAAATTCTGCTGATGAGCGGATGCACGCGGGACGAGATGATTTCAGGCGAAAAATGGCCGATTTTGGGATACATACGGAGTATCACACGTTTGAAAATTCACACCATACCTTTGTCTTAATGAATCATTGGTTTGACCAAGTAGTTGATCGAATGGATCGTTTCATGCGCAAACGTTTAGTCGTAGGTATAGATTTTAAAACGATTCAGTCAGCTGTAGAGGCAGCACGTCCGGGGCAAGAAATCTTTATCAAAAATGGCGACTACCGCGAGAAAGTATTCATCGATTCACTGAAACATCACCTATCTTTTGTGGGGGAAAGCAGGAATGGCGTCGTGTTGCGGGAGACGATTGCGCGGGATATTTGGCGTTGTTCAAATCCTGATGATTACGGTGCTGGAGTATTGAATATCAAAGGGCACGATTTGTCATTCCGGAATATGACTATTTTAAATGAATATGGATTTACGGCGACGAAAGATGTGACGATTCCCTGTTTGAATGAGGCAGGAAAGGAAACAACAACGACGGTTCAGAAATATGCCTTACCCAGAGAAAAAGGAGAGAAAGAGGGAGAGAAAATCGTACGCGTAGATGGCCATCAATTTGCTGTTCGCACGATGCCGGGCGCAACGCGCTTGTCTTTTGAGCATTGTACGATGCGCTCTGGTGGGGGTGATACGGTGAGCCCGTGGGATGTCAATACGGGATTGTATTATTTGAATGATTGTTTAATCGAAGGAGGAGTGGACTTGTATTGTCCACGGGGATATGCCTTAGCGGAGAATTGCACTTTTGTGTGCCATAATACGAGCGCAGCGATTTGGCATGACGGCTCTGGCGAACAAGGGGCGAAGACCGTTTTGAAAAATTGTCGTTTTGTGGGTGACCCGGGTTATAAATTAGGTCGCTACCATCGGGAGGCACAGTTTTATCTTTTGAATTGTTCTTTTGATAAGAATATGGCAGATGTGCCTATCTACCAATCGGGCGATCGAGTGCTTCAATGGGGCCATCGCGTTTTTTATGTGGATTGTCATAAGGATGGAGGCGACTTTGCTTGGCATAAAAACAACACCTCGGTGAAGGCTAGCGAATTGACGTTCAAGACGATTTTTGGAGAAAAATGGAAAAAATAATTTATTGTATCATTAAAATACATTAACTTTGTTCTGTTACCTCTAAACTTATCAAAATGAACTCGAGAAGAAGATTTCTGCAACAGTCTAGCGCTTTTTTGGCCGCTAGCGTTTTAGCTCCTCGTTTTTTATCTGCACAATCGTTTACCAGCCGTCCGGTAGGAATTCAACTGTTTACTTTTTTTGGGAAATTTGACCAAGATGTGAAAGGTAATTTGCAGAAGATTGCGGAGCTAGGTTATACCGAAATCGAATCAGCGTTCTCGATGTTGCCTGGTTTTTACGGGATGAAAGGCAAGGAGTTTATGGCCTTAAACAAGGATTTAGGTTTGAATTGGGTTTCTCATCACGTGGTGGGTGCACCCTTAAAACCTCGTCCAGGGATGGACATGTCCCGTTTTCCTAAGATGATTAATTTGCGTGATGATGCGCAGCAAGCGGTGGATAATGCGGCTGAGGCCGGTGTGAAATACCTAGTTTGTGCAAATACGCCGATTGAGACGAAGGATGAGGTGTCTGCTTCAGTAGCTTCAATCTATAAGGCGGCAGAATTAGCGAAAAAAGCCGGACTTACGTTCTGTTACCATAACCATGATGCGGAATTTAAAGTTGTAGATGGCCAAAAAGCGTTCGACGTATTCGCTTCTCAAATCTCAGCCGACTTGTTAAAGTTTGAATTGGATTTAGGTTGGGCTTCTAAGGCAGGTGTGGATCCAGTGGAATTGTTCAAACAACATCCAGGCCGTTTCCCTTTATGCCATATCAAAGATTTTGACTCAGAATTTAAAAATATTCTCCCGGTGGGAGAGGGAGTGGTGAACTACAAGCGCATTTTTGATGCGGCAAAATCAGGAGGACTTGAGCACTTCTTTGTAGAACACGATTTCCCGAAAGACGCTTTCGAAAGTCTTCGCATAAGCAAGAAGGCTTTGGACGCTATTTTATAATCCGCCTAACGGTTTTTTAGTGTTTAATGATTGAATTTTGATTCTGGAAAAACATCCCCTTTTGGGGGATGTTTTTTTATTTTAAGACGTAAAACTGATATGGAGCAAAGTCCAAATGATCGTGATCCATTCCGATTTGAATCGTTTTTCCTGACCACAAATCTTTCATAGCTGTCGCTCGTTCTCCATAGGCACCTAACACATAATACGTTACCTCTTGTGGTTCTGCGCTGAAGTTGAATAAGAAATATACTTTTTCACCGTTCAAATAACGCTCAAAACCGATGATTGAATTGTTGTGCACCTCTAACCAGTGAATATTTTTCAAGTCAGCCACCACTTTTAGTGATTTACGCAGCTTGATTAGTTTCTGAAGATTCGTGAATACCTTGTTTTCAATTGAATCTTTTTTGTCGACAGCTGCGTTCTTTTTCCAATCAATGGTTGGGCGGTGCATCCAGCGGTTATCGTATGATTTTCCTGGATCCTGTAAGTAGGTATAATCATTCGTATAAGCTGCTTCATCGCCATAGAATAACATCGGAACTCCCCCCACAAACATACTTTGCGCCTGCATCATCGTGATTTTATCGATGGAAGTCTGGATTGCTGTCGCATTTTTAGAGGCGATGGCTTTCTCTAATCCACATAAGGAGGCTAAAGAACCTGAAAGACGCGCATCCTGGGTTTTCGGATTCACTGCAAACAGGGCTCCTGTGGCAGGTGATTCGATGCCCCCGCTGTAATAGTTTTTAATGAAGGAACGGTGATCGTAGGGATTAAATCCAGCGTGTTGGATCATCCAATCATCATAACCTAAACCGATGTCATCGTGGCAGCGGGTGTAGGTTAACCAAGTAGCTCCTTTCGGTTTGCGCAATAATTCATTCTGTGCTGTGCGCATCACTCGGATATCGCCGGTAGCTAGCGCATCCCATTGAACGGCCATTTGAGTGGCATTGTATGCGAAATCACATTCGTGTGTCGCAAAACGTCCTGTGCCAAAATATTCCATAATCTGAGCTGGAGCCACAATCGCCTCGCCTAAAATGGCCATTCCTGGCGTAGCGACTTCCACACACATTTTGATTAATTGCAATAATTGATGAGCCTCTGGCAGATTTTGGCAGGAAGTTCCCATTTGTTTCCAAATGAAAGCCGGCGCATCAATGCGCACCACATCCACGCCTAAGTTCGCGTAGTACAAAACATTGGCAAGCATTTCCACGAAGACTTTGGGATTCGTATAATTCAAATCCCATTGGTAATGATGGAAAACCGTCATCACCCATTTGTCCATTTTTTCGTCGTACGTAAAACTTCCGGGAGAGCTTTCTGGGAAAATCTCCGGCATCGTTTCCTCCATGGCATCTGGGATGCGACGGTCGTCGTACATGTAGAAATAATCTTGGTATTCTTTGATTCCCGCTTTTGCAAGTTTGGCCCATTCGTGGTGATGTGACGTGTGGTTTAACACGATATCGATCATCAAGTACATGTCTTTTTGTTGAAGGGCCTTTTGGAACTCGCGTAAATCTTCAATCGTCCCTAACTTCTCTTCCACCACACGGAAATCTTCCACCGCGTATCCGCCATCACTTTCGCCCTCTGGACTTTTGAACAAAGGCATTAAGTGGAGGAAATTTACGCCTAACTTCTCTAGATACGGTAGTTTAGCGGGCAAATCGGTGATTTTCCCCGCAAAACGATCTACATATAAACTCATCCCCACCAGATCTTGGCTCAAAAACCAATTCTCCTCTTGCTTGGCCTTCGCCTCATCCCGCTTTTTAAGCTCAGGACTGCGATCCGTATAGGCTTGGAAAATAGTTTGAATTAAATCCGTGAATAATGGACTATCCCCATAGATCGCTCTAAAATGGTTATGGATATCATCAAGGTTAGCTGTCAAACGTTCTTGAAAGCCGGCGTCCTTTATTTTATACGTTTTCACAAGCGCGTTCGCCTGTTTTTGAAGAGCGGAATTGTACACAGTCTATTAATTAAAAATGCTATTATTTAAATTCTTGAAGGCTTCCATGGCGCCTAGGTATTCACAGGTTCTAGCACCAGCCTTATTCGCGTTTTCTACGATCTTTTTCCATGCAGCAAAATCAAGGTCTTGGATTTTTAATCCATCTAATTGATAAAGGACCGCACCGACAAAGGCATCGCCAGCACCTGTCGTATCAACTGGTTTCACTTGAATGCTTGGAATGATATAGGTTTTGCCTGCTAATCCCAATAAAGTCCCTTCTTTTCCTAGGGTAATGGCAAATACGCCAGGACAAATGTCCAATAAGGCATCTGTCGCTTCTTCTAAAGTCTCCGTTTCTGTGATTAACATCGCTTCCTCATCCGAAAGTTTGGTAAAGTCTGCTTCTTTCAAGAAAATCAAACTTTGTTTAATGAAGGAAGGTATTTTATCTCCAAACAATAAATGGCGGTAATTGGGATCGAAACTGATGATTTTGCCGTCTTTTTTTGCCCGGTCTTTCAAGGAATAATAGGCCGCATTTAATGGGCCCGATAGGAAAGCAGTTGCTGACCCAAAGTGAACAATGTTTACCCCTTTTAAATCAATCGCTGCCACTTCATCTTCCGTTAGTTCTGCATCAGCACCACGGTTAAAAACGAAATCACGTTCGCCATCTAACAGTAGAGAAACGAAGGCAAAAGTGGTAAATGTTTTCGAGTCCAAGTGAACGTGTTTTGTGTTCACGTTGAAATCTTGCATTACGGAGATCATTTGGCGTCCAAAAGGATCATTTCCCACTTTCGCACTCAAGCTCACTTCGCCGCCTAAGGCGCCAATGGCGGCTGCTACGTTTGTGGGAGCTCCTCCCGGTTTCTTTAAGAAATTTTGACCGTCTGAAAGGCTGGAACCCTTGTCAGTACAAATCATATCAATCAAGGCTTCGCCTATACAAATGACACTCATGCGGATTGTTTAGATGGGGATGATTTAATAAAAGCAGTTGCTACGGCTGCAATGGCCAGTAAAGCTCCTGCAAAGGTAATGGCATTTCTGGGATCGTTGTCTAAAAAATGCTTTAAAATAAAGCCAAATGATAGATTTTGTAGAATCATCGGGATCACAATCATCATATTGATGATACCCATATAGACACCGTAACGCTCCTTAGGAATATCGCTAACTACTAGTAGATAAGGGATTCCCATCATGCTTGCCCAACCAATTCCGAAGCCGGAAATCGCGAAGAATAAAAGGTTTTTATTCTCGATGTGAGGGAAAGCTAGGAATCCAGCTGCAGCTAAAATGAGGCAAATCATGTGCACGGATTTGGCACCATATTTCTTGGCAAAACCAGCTAATGCCAGCGCGGAAAGGAATGTCACGATATTATACCATCCATTCACAAGGCCGGTCCAAGAAACGGCTTTTTCATACAATTCCGGATTATCCTTCGGTGTCGCATTCCAAACCGATAAGGCGATACTTTTGGAGGAATTTTGCCAATAACAAAACAAGGCATACCACTGGAATAAATAGACCAGTGCTAATTGCCACATCACTTTAGGCATTTCACCTATCGCGTGAAAGATTTCAAATATGGATTCTAAAACGTTCGATTTGCGAGAGCGAATCTCGGCTAATTCTTCTGGAGTAGGTTCGATTTCCGAGGTGGTGTGCATACTCCACCAGATGGAACCAATGGAACAAACGGCGCCTAAAAAGAAAGACGCATATACCCAGGTTGGAAGAGAACCCGTTTTTCCGATGAAAATCATGGGGAAGATGAAGAGGGACAAATTGGCTAAGGTTTGGCCAAAACCCGTGAAAAAACTCTGCATCTGAAAGCCCGTAGGCTGTTGTTCTTCATTTAATTTATCTGCCACAAAGGCACGGTAAGGTTCCATGGCCGTATTATTTCCCGCATCTAAGATCCACAACAAACTCGCAGCCATCCATAAAGAGGAGGAGAATGGATAAAGCAAAAGACAAATGCTGCATAATAAAGCACCAACGAAAAAGAATGGCTTGCGGCGACCCCATTTAGGGTGCCAAGTGCTATCACTCATCGCACCTATAAAGGGCTGTATTAATAAACCAGTAACAGGTCCAGCTAGGTTTAATAAAGGTATTTCGTCAGGACTTGCCCCTAAGAAATCATAGATGGGATTAACGGCGCTTTGCTGTAATCCGAAACTGTACTGAATACCAAAAAAGCCAACATTCATGTTGACGATTTGGCTAAAACTTAAAGAGGGTTTCCAATTGGACATGTCTGATAGGTTTATAAGTAGATTAAATTTAATTATTCTACTCAAGACCTGCAAACTGTCCTACA
>JAGWUO010000062.1 GCA_028868395.1 Cytophagales bacterium
ATGATACTGGGATCAAACCCGGGAAAGTAAGTAAGCTCCAAGTTATTTAAAAAAAACCGCCTCCTAGGAGAGCGGTTTTTTTTTGCATAACAGGCAAGCAGTCGCCGCTTTGCGGCTTAGTCGTCACTGCGTGACTCAGTCATCGCTACGCGATTTAGTCAGAATTAGAGTATAGAGTATAGAGTAGAGAACATAGATAGGACCTAGCATATGCTGTCATTCATCATTTACCATTCACCATCTCCACTCTCTACACTACTATCTATTATCAGCTTTATTCTTTGTGCTTTATGCTTTATACTTTACTTTTACAGCATGACAATTCTCTACATCATTCTAGCCCTAGTAGCCGGCGCAGGTGCTACCTATCTCCTATTTCAAGGTAAAATTGCCTTATTACAAAGTCAATTAGCCCAAGCAAGCCAAGATCAAACTAAACTGGCTTCTTTGGAGGCTGAAAATCGGACACTATTTGGAAAATTATCCCAATTAGAAGGCCAGAATGAGACCTTGAAGATGACAGTGGAAAATCAGAAATCTGATGAAGAGAAACTACGCAAAATGTTAGTGGACATCAGCAATGAATCTGTTCTGAGACAAGGTAAGATGCTAAGTGATCAACAGCAAGTTAAATTAAACGACGTTTTAAACCCGCTGAAAGAGAAATTACGTGAATTTGAGGAGAAGGTTAATCTAGGTCAAAAAAATAGCTTAGAGCAAAGTACCGTGCTTATGGAGCAGATTAAAAACCTAACAAGCCTTAATCAAACCGTAACTCAGAAAACAGAGGATTTAACAAATGCGCTAAAAGGATCAAATAAATCACAAGGAAACTGGGGCGAAATGATTTTGGAGCGCGTATTAGAAAGTTCTGGATTGAAAAAT
This sequence comes from Cytophagales bacterium, assembly GCA_028868395.1. Next base: position 886 of record JAGWUO010000062.1, read on the forward strand.
GGTATGGAATACCAAACTCAATTTGTGACTAAAAACCAGGATCATGATACGATTAAACCAGATGCCGTTATCTTCTTGCCTGACAATAAAAACCTTATCATTGACAGTAAAGTTTCACTAGTGGCTTACGAGCGATATACGAGTGCTGAAGATGGAACAGTAGAAAAGGATTTGGCCTTAAAAGCACACATTGAATCACTAAAAACACACATAAAGGAGCTGTCTTCAAAAGATTATCATACTGCTTTAGATTTAACCAGTCCAGATTTCACCTTATTATTTATCCCAATTGAATCGGGATTCGTAGCTACCATTAGTCAGGATACTAGCTTATTCAACTATGCGTGGGACCGAAAAATTGTATTAGTCTCCCCTTCTACCCTATTGGCAACATTGCGGACGATTGCTTCCGTTTGGAAGACAGAATACCAAACTAGAAATGCCATAGAAATTGCGCGTCAGGCTGGCGATTTATATGATAAATTTGTCGGTTTCACGAAGGACATGGAAGATGTAGGAAAACACATCAAAAGAGCCGAAGATGCGCATAGCGATGCAATAAACAAGTTAAGTACAGGAAAAGGTAACCTGATTAACAGAGCCCAAAACCTACATAAATTGGGCATTAAATCGACAAAAAAGCTGAATCAGGGATTGGTTCAAGATGATGAACCAGAAATTGAAGAGGAATAAAAAAAGAGTAGAGATAAAACATCTATTATCTCTACTCTCCTATCTATAATCTACCTAGCAACCACCTTTAATAGGTACGCGCTTGTAAATCACTTTACTATTTTTTTCAAGATAGTCGCCTGAAACGATAGCATAGGCATATTTAGGGGCTTTAGTAACACCGCGGCTTTTGATAACAATTTTATCGTTCACCTTCAGGCTTTTCAATTGCTGCATTTCGAATTTGGAAACTGGGCCCATCGAAAGGATATAATCTTCTCCTTCAATATTGACCATTACTCCAAAACCCAACCTAGCACCTTCCGGAAGAGAAAGAGAAGTTACTACTCCCTCCATAGTGGCATTACTGCGAATAAACTTATTGATTTTAACTGCCCCAGCATGCACTTTTTTACCTACAGGTGATGCCTCCCAATTTTTAAATTGAACGCCATCTGGACTTGCTTCCCATTTTTTCAAGGCAGCTTTACTCTCTGCAGCAGTTAGAGTATTGCGGGATGATTTAATTACTGGTTCATCTTTCGATCCAAAATTAGAGAATAACAAGCCACTTACAAGTGCAAGTGGTAACATCAGTGAACTACAATATTTTCCCATCCAATTTTAATTTTAACTCCTAGATGCATACTGATAAAAAAAGGTTGCCCTAGTGACTAGCGACTATTGACTAAATTATGCTTTCTTCAAAAACTCCGTACGTAAAACCATCATCGATTTCTCTACTTTCCCTTCAATTTCATCAGCATCGTCCGTTAAACGAATGTTTTTCACCATCGTACCCCGCTTGATCACACTGGATGATCCGCGCACCTTTAAATCTTTAATTACAGTAACTGAATCGCCATCTTTCAAAACAGCACCATTGCTATCGCGAACGATTAATTCTTCATTCTCATCCATTGTATTATTGTTTTTTGGTTAATTAATGAAAAGCTGGATTATTTGTTCCAACCATTTTTATTGTTTCTAAATCCTAAAAGGCGCTGAGCCAAATCAGGACGTTTTAATTGTGTCAAACGATTCCGAATCCAATCTTTGTATTCTGGCTTATACCAAAAGAAGTACTTGTTTTGATTCTGCTTTTCTTCCCTTGTTTTGGCCGTTTTTACCGGCTGTAAGGTGTAAGGATGAACACCAGAATAATAAATTACCTCTGCCACTGTCATTGGTGTAGGTGTAAAATCCTGAACCTGCTCCAAGTGAAAACCTAAATCCTTCGTTTCCGCAGCTAGGTTTGCCATATCTTCTTCTTCACAACCAGGGTGAGAAGAAATGAAATAAGGGATGAGAGGTTGTTTTAGACCAAATTTGGCAGAAATTTCATCATATTTCTTCTTAAATGCGTGGAAATACTTGAATGATGGCTTCCGCATTATACGCAATGTTGCATCTGACGTATGCTCAGGAGCCACTTTTAAACGACCCGAAACGTGGCGTGTAATCAATTGCTCCATGTATTCGTCGTGGTTTCCATCCTGGTTATTCTTGTTAAAGTCATCTACCAAAAGATCATAACGAACCCCAGATCCTACAAAGGCCTTTTTAATGGCAGGATGCTTATCCACTTTTCGGTAAATATCCGTCAAAGGTTTGTGTGAAGTATCTAAGTTATTACAAATAACTGGGTGGATACAGGATGGGCTGACACAACGAGCACAAATCTCCTCGTCCTTCCCTTTCATTCTGTACATGTTCGCAGACGGCCCTCCTAAGTCAGAAATATATCCTTTGAAATCAGGGGCCTTCGTGATTTGCTCGACCTCTTTCATGATCGATTTCTCACTTCTAGAAGCTATAAACTTACCTTGGTGAGCTGAGATCGTACAAAAACTACATCCGCCAAAACATCCGCGGTGCATATTGACCGAGAATTTAATCATCTCAAAAGCAGGAATAGGTCCACGCTTTCTGTATTTCGGATGCGGCAAACGCGTGTAAGGAAGATCAAATGATTTGTCCATTTCAACCTCTTCCATCGTTTTAAAAGGAGGATTAATGACTAATACGTCCTCTCCTACTTTCTGAATGATGCGGTTAGCTTGCCACTTATTGGATTCAACTTCTACAATTTTGAAGTTGGATGCGTACTTGATCTTATCTTCTAAACAAACTTCGTGACTCGCTAATTCAACGGTTTCCCAATCACAAGCAGGAGCCGTTTTTTGCAAGAATGCGACTTGATTGATATGGGTCAATTCACCCAATTTCTTCCCTTCTTTCACCCCACGCATAATCTCGCGTAAAGGTTGTTCTCCCATTCCATATACCAACATGTCGGCACCAGAATCAACCAAAATAGAAGGAAATAATTTATCCGCCCAGTAATCATAATGCGTTACTCGACGAAGAGAAGCCTCGATGCCACCGATTAAAACGGGTACATCAGGGTAAATTTCTTTTAAAATCTTCGTGTAAACGGTGGTCGCATAATCAGGTCTAAAACCTGCTTCTCCACCTGGGGTATAGGAATCATTCGAACGCAAACGCTTGTTAGCAGTATAATGATTCACCATGGAATCCATACATCCAGCTGTTACGCCGAAAAAGTATTTAGGCTTACCTAATTTCTTGAAATCACGTAAATCGTCTTTCCAGTTTGGCTGTGCAACGATACCCACTTTCAAACCTTCACTTTCCATGATTCGACCGATGACAGCCGTACCAAATGCCGGGTGATCCACATAGGCATCACCAGAAATTAAAATCACGTCCAGTTCATCCCAGCCACGTTTTTCTACCTCTTTTTTTGTGAGGGGCAGCCAGTCTGTTATCGGTCTTTCTTCCATAATGTAAAATTAGGGGAATTTGGGGGCTTAACCTATTGAATATCCTGCCAAAAATCAGGAATGAATTGACATTTTTTTAGTAAATTCGTTCATAGTGATGAATTAAACCTATTTCTACAATTTGAATACCGCCGAACTTCTATATCAATCCATTCAGTCATTGGCTAGTACAACTGAACTAGCTTGGGTAGAGGATAAATTAAAAGCTGATTCTAAAGGTTTGTCTTTGGCCTTTGTGATGGCTCCACGCCAGGTGGCTAAAACACGAGTTGGTATTATTCCTGGTTGGAATTGGCAAAATGGCACGCTTGATCAGCTTGTTCGTGTGTACCTACTCATTCAATTAGCAGAAAAAGAAGACGGAAAATCGAGAATAGAAACGCTGTTTGATACGGCGGAAATGAATGAATTAGTCGCACTTTACCGCGCTTTACCCGTTTTACCTACGCCGGAAATATGGTTACATCGCGCTACGGATGCGGTTAGATCTAATATGGGGCCAGTTTTTGATGCCATTGCCTTTGGAAATCCATACCCCTTCCATTATTTCAGCGAATTAGCCTGGAACCAATTAGTCTTAAAATGCATTTTCAACGATAAGCCTATTCATTTAATCGAAGGATTAGATGAGCGTGCAAACCAAGCTTTGGCTGATACCCTGGCCGATTTTGCACACGAAAGATGGGCGGCAGGAAGAAGGGTGCCATCGCAAGTTTGGCGATTAATCCGAAACTTCCAGACAGATACAAAAGAACAAGATTTAAAACGACTAGCAGAAAGCGCTGATCCGAACGATCGAATAGCTGCTGAATTAGTCCAACAAAATAGCCCTCTAGAAGCCTGGAAGGTCTTAGAAAGAGAAGAAAAAGCCTATTAATATGTGCCAAAACCCCAACGAACAAAAATTAAATCCCTCCCATTTCGAAGGATCCACTGAGGAAAAACAAACTGCCCAAGAAGTGGACGGCGGCTTTTCGGCCTACACACAAGGGATGAAGTTTTTCGACCCTCATGTTCACATGACTTCCCGAACCACCGATGATTACCAGGCGCTGGCTGATGCAGGGGTGGTGGCCATTATTGAACCGGCTTTTTGGCTGGGGCAACCCCGTACTGGATTAGCCTCGTTTAAGGACTATTTTGCGAGCTTAGTGGGTTGGGAGCGTTTTAGATCGTCTCAGTTTGGCATAAAGCATTATTGTACGATCGGCTTAAACTCGAGAGAGGCGAATAATGAAGCATTAGCTGAGGAGGTGATGGAAATTCTGCCTTTGTTTTTGCAGAAAGAAGGCGTTGTGGGCGTGGGTGAAATTGGTTTTGATGACCAAACAGCGGCAGAGGAAAAATACTACAGAGCTCAATTAGAGCTAGCCAAAGAGATGGGCTTGCCTGTACAAGTGCATACGCCTCATCGAGATAAGAAAAAGGGAACTGAACGCAGTATGGCTATTGCCTTAGAGCACGGTTTAGCGCCCCATATGGTCGTGATTGACCACAATAATGAGGAAACTGTAAAGTCCGTTTTAGACCAAGGTTTTTACGCGGCATTCACTATTTATCCGTTTACTAAAATGGGAAATGAACGGATGGTTGAGATTGTGAAACAATATGGATCGGAACGCATTATGGTGAATTCGGCGGCGGATTGGGGGATTTCTGATCCTTTAGCGATTCCGAAAACGGCTGCCTTAATGAAAATCAAAGGCATTGCTGAGGCGGATATCCAAAAAGTAACCTATCAAAATGCCCTCGATTCTTTCGCCCAGAGTGGACAAATCAACGAGCAAGATTTCATTCATGGATTAGAGATCGATCAATCCTTGAAATTTAATGGCAATACGGTATTACGTGGCGGTCAAGCTCCCCGCGTAGACAAAAACTCGATCTTCATTCGCTAATGTCTAAAATCAGAGCTTTTGCCGAATTAACCCGACCTGCCAATGTGGTCACTGCCCTTTCTGATATCATGGCGGGGCTAGCGATCGTGGGATTTGTTTTTGGTCGATTAGACTATCAGTTCTACCCTGCCCTATTCTTGGGCCTATCAAGTATGAGTTTGTATGCGGGTGGCGTAGTATTTAACGATGTGTTTGATCACGAATTAGATTCCATCGAAAGACCCGAAAGAGCCTTGCCAAGTGGCCGAATTAATCGTTCAGAAGCCATTTTCGGTGGCATTTTGTTATTATCGCTTGGTATATTTCTAGCCTTTTGGCAAAGTCGATTAAGTGGAATTGTGGCTATTTTCATTACCCTATTCGCCCTTTTCTACGATTGGAAAGGGAAGCATATGCGCATTTTTGGCCCCATTAATATGGGACTGTGCCGCGCATTCAATCTACTTTTAGGGATGAGTGTGTATGAATTAGGCGTTTTAGAACACTTCCCCGTGATCGCGATTCCATTGATTTATATAGCGGCGATTACACTGGTAAGCCGAGGAGAAGTGCATGGAGGCAAGGCGATTACACTTTATTTTGCTGGCTTTTTATTCCTAGTGGTACACGCTTCCCAGCTTTTTTTCGCAGAGAAAATCGAATTTGCCTTGGTATTTGTCTTGGCCCACTTTATCCTGATTTTCAGAAAACTACGTGTTGCGATAGAGAATCCCGTGGGTAAAAACATCGGATTAACAGTAAAAAC
>JAGWUO010000063.1 GCA_028868395.1 Cytophagales bacterium
GTTTGCCAAATGGCGTGGATGGTTCGTTAAAATCTCTCCAGATGGGAAATTGGAACCTTTTGCAGGTGGTTTGCGCTCCCCGGCAGGTTACAGCCTTAACGACGAAGGCGATTTGTTCTACGGTGAAAACCAAGGAGATTGGGTAGGTTCCGGTCGCGTAACGCACCTAGCAAAAGGTGACTTTGCGGGCAATCCAGGCGGTCTTAAATGGGCTAAAGAACCGAATAGCCCCTTGAAACTTAGCTTAGAAGAGATTCAAGATAATGGATCACCGATGTTTGAGGCGGCGAAGAAAAATCCAAAGATCAAATTACCCGCTGTTTGGTTCCCTCACGCGATCATGGGTATTTCTACTTCAGATATCTTACAAGACACGACAAAAGGTAAATTTAGCCCGTTCCCTGGCCAGTATTTCGTGGCAGATCAAGGACAATCCAAGGTGATGCGTATGGGTTTGGAGAAAGTGAACGGTGTTTACCAAGGTTTTGCCATTAACTACCGCGAAGGATTTCAGTCGGGTATTTTGCGCGAACGATTTGGCCTAGATGGCAGCATGTTCGTGGGGATGACGTCTCGTGGCTGGGGAAGTACAGGGAAGGATGAATTTGGTTTACAGCGCTTGTTTTGGAACGGTACTATGCCTTTTGAAATCGATATGATCAAAGCGAAGTCAGATGGGTTTGAGTTCAGCTTTACACAGCCAGTCGATGTGAATTCCGTTAAGAAAGCTGCATCTTATGCCATTCGCTCATATATCTACAAATACCAACACCAATACGGAAGCCCGATTATCGAATTAAAAGACTTGAAAATCAAAGGGGTAGAAGTCTCCGCAGATCACAAGAAAGTACGCATTTCGATCGATGGAATTCGCCAGTTCTTTATCCATGAATTCACCTTGAAAGGGGTGTTGAACGAGAAAGGGGAGCCTTTATTGCACGAAACGGCTTATTATACCTTGAATGAGATTCCGGCGGGTCCAGCTTTAGTGGCTGCGGCGCCTATTTCAGAGGTGAAAGCTGCACCGGTGAAAGTAGCGAAAAAGGCAGCTAATAATGACTTAGAGATTGCTGGATTGTTGAAGAAACACACGTGCTCTGCTTGCCACGCGAAAGACAGCAAATTGGTAGGACCTGCCTTCACAGAAATCGCCAAACGTAATTATTCGAACCAGAAGATTTTAGAGTTAGTCTACAAACCGAATCCCCAAAACTGGCCAGACTTTGCCACCGAAATGGCACCCATGAGCCATGTGCCTAAGGCGGATGTGCTGAAGATTGCAGGTTGGATTAATGGCCTACGGGAAACCGAAGGTCTGAAGAACCACGACTAAATAAAAAAGCTCTCTGCGATGAACAGAGAGCTTTTTTTATAAATGATATTGTGCTTATTTCTTAGCAGCAACGCTACCTTGAATCGCTAAAACGATTTGAGAAACTTCGCCGTTATTAATTACGGTTACCGTTTTATTGAAGTTGCCCGGGCGACCTGCCGAATTAAATGAAGCCGTTACTTTACCAGTTTTACCTGGCATAACTGGCTCTCTTGTCCAATCTGGAGTAGTACATCCACAAGATGGTTGTACGTTAGAAATAACAACAGGTGTTTTTCCTGTGTTCGTGAATTCAAAGCTATACGTGGCAATTGTTCCCTCTGTGATGGTTCCGAAATCGTGCTTTTCTTGTTTGAATTTCAAAGCACCTTGCGCGTTCGATGTGAAGGCAAAGCCTAAAACAAGCGCAAATAGGGCGATTAATTTTTTCATATCTAATTTCATTGGTTTTATATACGGTTCAAATCTATAAACAATAAAAGATTTCGACAAGTTTCTTGTCCGGATTCTGTTTGGACGCCGAGGATTTTGTTGTATTTTTACGTGTTTAATAAGACCAAGCATTTGAATTCATTTACTTTTTCTAATCCTACGCTTTCCTTCGATCCTACTGCAGTGCTCGAGGACTACCGCCTAGCTGCCATTAGCCGCGCTTGTAGTCTTTTGGTACGAAAAGAGGTATTTTCTGGTCGGGCGAAGTTTGGTATTTATGGGGATGGAAAAGAGTTATGCCAAATTGCTTTAGCGCGTTCTATGCGTCCAGGGGACTATATCTCCGGTTATTACAGAGACCAAACTATTGGTGCTGCGATCGGGGATTTGACATGGCCACAGTATTTCGCCCAATTATACGGTCATCCGGACATTCAATTTGATCCGCATTCCGGTGGACGTCAGATGAATAATCACCACGCTACGCGTTGGTTAGATGAGGACGGCAAATGGCTAGATCAGACCTCTCGTTACAATACGGTAGCAGGGATTTCGTCCACAGCAGGCCAAATTCCACGTTCTTTAGGCATCGCTTACGCCTCTAAAATGTACCGTGAAAGAGCGGATTTAAAAGAACATGAGGCGCTTTTCTCTAAACAAGGTCAGGAAGTATGCTTCACCACCATTGGTGACGCCTCTACATCAGAAGGGATGTTTTTGGAGTGTATTAACGCCGCAGGAGTGTTGCAGATTCCCATTGTGTTTTCGGTTTGGGATGATGGGTATGGCATCTCCGTTCCTATTGAATTTCAAACAACAAAATCGTCTATTTCGAAGGCTCTAGCGGGTTATCAGCGCAATGAGCACGAGAAAGGATTAGAAATCATACAAGTGAAAGCCTGGGATTATCCGGGTTTAGTAGCAGCTTATCAAAAAGCGGCCGATTTAGCTAGAAAGGACTTTGTTCCTTGCCTAGTTCACGTGGTAGAATGCACGCAACCACAAGGTCACTCTGCTTCCGGATCACACGAACGCTATAAGTCAGCTGAGCGTCTAGCTTGGGAGTTAGAGGCGGATTGTAACGTGTTATTCCGTCACTGGGTATTGTCTCAAAATATCGCCTCAGAAGAACAGCTAAAAGCGATTGATGAGGAGGCCGTTGTTTTAGCCCGCAAATACCAAAAAGAAGCCTTTGCAGCCTATATGGCCTCAGTAGATGTGGATAAAAAAGGGTTTTTACGTATCGCGAAGAACCTGTTAGAGTCCACGAATGAGCCAGGATTATTGCAGCCCATCATTGATGAATTAAACGCTCTTCCTTATCCTATTTTTAGTGATTTAGTGCGGGCTGGTCGCAAGACTTTGCGCGCTTTTCGTTTTTACCAAGGGCCTGCGGTTAAGTTACTTCGCAAATGGCTTGATGACCTCGAAAAATTAAACAGAAGACGTTTCAGCTCTCATCAAATGAGTGAGTCAGATGAGTCGCCATTGTTGATTGAAGGGGTTAAGCCAACTTATGAAAAAGAACCGGCCTTAGTAGATGGAAGAGAGATTCTAAATAAAGCATTTTCGCAGTTCTTGCAGGATCCACGCGTATTTATCTTAGGAGAGGACGTAGGAAAAATAGGGGATGTGAATCAAACCTTGGCAGGATTACAAGATATCTACGGTCCACTGAAAGTAACGGATACGGGTATTCGAGAAGTAAGTATTGTGGGCCAAGGAATTGGTGCTGCGATGCGTGGTTTGAAGCCTATTGTAGAGATTCAATATTTGGATTATATATTTTACCCTTTCCCTATTTTATCGGATGATTGGGCATGTTTGCATTATAGAACAGCAGGAGGCCAAAAAGCACCGATGATTCTTCGCACGAGGGGTCACCGTTTGGAGGGTATTTGGCATTCTGGAAGCCCAATGGCCGTTTTAATTAACGGTTTGCGTGGCGTACATTTCTGTGTGCCACGTAACATGACGCAGGCGGCTGGGATGTATCGCACGCTTTTAAAGGGCGATGATCCTGGAATTGTAATCGAATGTTTGAACGGTTACCGCTTGAAAGAGCCGATGCCGTCTAATTTAACTGAAATCGAGGTGCCACTAGGCATCCCAGAAATATTACGGGAGGGGACGGACATTACGGTAGTAACGTATGGTTCGATGTGCCGAATTGTGATGGAGGCGGCGGAGACTTTAGCGGGATTAGGAATCTCCGTAGAAGTGATTGATGCCCAGACTTTATTGCCTTTTGATCGCCATCACAGCATTTTGGCTTCCATTCAAAAGACTCACCGCGTTATTTTTGCCGATGAAGATATGCCAGGTGGCGCATCTGCTTATATGATGCAGGAGGTGCTTGACAAGCAAGGAGCCTTCACCTGGTTAGAAAGTCCAGCCGTTTGTATCGCGGCGACGGCTCACCGACCAGCCTACAGTTCGGATGGCGATTATTTCTCTAAACCGAATACGGAAAATATCGTAGATGCCGTCTACGAAATCATGCGCGAATCAGATCCATTGACTTACCCAGCCATCTATTTTTAAGATGAAAGCCTATTTCAAATCGATTTTGGATGGAATACAAAGCACTCGAAAGGGGATGGCTTTGACGTGGAAGCACGCCTGGGCGGCGCGTAATCAGCGCAGTATTCAAAATGTCCAAGATCCTGATTATTTTAATCAAAAGGCAGGTATTGTAACGTTACAATATCCGCAGCAACAAATACCTACCCCAGTTAACGGACGCTACCAGTTACACAATGAGATGGATGATTGCATCGTCTGTGATAAGTGTGTGAAAGTATGTCCGGTGGATTGCATCGAAATCGATCCGATTAAAGCGACGGGTCTAGTAGGAACCGCATCGGATGGTTCGCCCATTCGTTTATATGCTGCGAAATTCGACATTGACATGTCCAAATGCTGCTTCTGCGGTCTCTGCACCACGGTTTGTCCTACGGAATGTTTGACGATGACTTCGGAATACGATTTCTCCGTCTTCGATGTTAAGGAACATAACTTTGAATTCGCGAATTTGACTCCGGAGCAAGCAGCTGAAAAACGTGCGCTGTACGAGCAATTTGTAGCAGAGAAAGAAGCGGCGAAAGAGGCAGCGAAAACAGCAGCACCTACCGAAGCGCCGACTGCTGAATCAACTGAAGAAAAACCTGCTACTCCTAAACCTGCCTTTAAACCCGCTTTCAAGCCTAGTTTTAAACCAAAGCCAAAACCAGACGCCGAATGAGTCCCTTAGTTGTCGCTTTCTTGGTTTTAGCCCTATTGACGTGCGGAAGCGCGCTATCCATGTTGTGGACGAAGAATTTGTTGCACGCGGCTTTGGCAATGTTCTTAACGATGCTCGGTTTAGCCGGATTGTATGTTTTAGCTTTTGCGGATGTAGTAGCGGTCGCGCATTTATTAGTGTATGTGGGAGGGGTGTTAATCTTGATTTTATTCGGCATCATGTTAACAAATCAAACAGACCCAGCCACTGGAAAGAATCACCTGATGACGCGGGAGTCGGGTCGTTTATTGCCTATTTCGATTGGATTATCTTTTTTCTTAGGCCTCTTCTGGTTATTTACAAAAGGTCCTTGGGTGAATAATTTGCCAGTAACAGGTGATTCTAAATTACGGGAAGTTGGCTTGGGTTTATTAACCGAATACGCCTTTCCATTCGAATTAGCTGGGGTATTTTTATTGATTGCCTTGATAGGCGCCACTTTTGTCGCGAAAAGCCATGACTGATATTCCAGTAATCTATTTCTTGTGGGTGTCTGCCTTTCTGTTTGCGACAGGATTATCGATATTGCTATTGAAAAAGAATACGATTTTCGTCTTGATGGGAATCGAATTGATTTTGAATGCGGCTAATTTGAACTTGGTGGCCTTTTCGAAAAATGACCCCTCCTTACAGGGCTTATATCTGGGTATATTCGTCTTAGTCGTAGGCGTTTGCGAGATGGCGATTGCGTTAGCGATTGTATTGCAAGTGTATCGAAACTACCGTGCGATCGAGGTGGATCAGTTCAAATCCGAATATTAGAGGTTTTCTAATTGCTTTTTGAATTTAAGGGCTTTCATTTTGCCTAAAACTTTGGCCAAATCCTCTTCCGACGCCTCCTTCAGCTGCGCCACAGTCCCAAAAGCCTTCAACAACTTTGCTGCCGTCAACTTTCCAATTCCGTCCATCGTTTCTAATTGCGACACAATAAAATGCTTGCTCCGCTTATTTCTGTGTGCGGTAATCCCAAACCGGTGCGCTTCATCCCGCAACTGCTGAATCAGTTTCAGCGACTCCGATTTCTTATCTATATATAATGGCAAGCTATCTTCTGGAAAATAAATCTCTTCTAAACGCTTCGCGATGCCTATAATGGGGATTTGGCCATACAATCCGATCGCCTTCAAGGCATCGCATGCAGAACTTAACTGGCCTTTACCTCCATCGACGATAATTAGGTCGGGTAATTCTGCCTCCTCTTCTAGTAGTCGAGTATATCTGCGGGTTATTACCTCATACATCGTGGCAAAGTCATCCGGACCTTCGACGGTTTTAGGAGTGAAGGTGCGGTAATCCTTTTTAGAGGGCAAGGAGTTCTTGAAACAGACCATCGCGGAGACGGGATTGGTGCCCTGAAGGTTCGAGTTATCGAAACATTCGATATGTTTAGGCAGATTAGTCAAACGCAAATCGTTTTTCAGCTTGATCATCACGCGCATCTTGCGATCGCCGCCACTTTCTTCCGCTGCCTTGCGATCCGCTTTTTCTTTTCTAAAATACAAGACGTTCTTTAGTGACATATCCAACAGCTTCCGCTTGTCGCCTTGACTCGGAAGCGTATTTTTCGCACCCTCGAATTCGATGGACATGGGGATGTTCGTAATAATTTCTTTGGCCTTACTCTGAAACTGATCCCGCTTCTCCCAAATCAACATCGTCAACAACTCCGCCTCATCCTCTTCTAATTTCTTTTTCACCTCCCAGGTCTGCGACTGCAAAATCGTCCCGTTAATGACCTTCATGAAGTTAATATAGGCCAAAGACTCGTCCGACACCATCGAAAATACATCCACATCGTGGATGGATGGATTCACAACGGTCGACTTTGCCTGGAAGTTTTCAAGCAATTGCCACTTCTCTTTCCACTCCTGTGCCTGCTCAAAAGCCATCCGTGCGGAGGC
>JAGWUO010000064.1 GCA_028868395.1 Cytophagales bacterium
AAAATCTGCTCATCGTTTTCCGAGAAGGAATCAAATGAGCAGATTTTAAAAAGAAAGGAATCATTCCTTGAAATTAATTCAAATTATTTCGCAGCTAATGCTTTGATCATTGTCTCGCCAATATCAGCAGGAGAGTAAACCACGTGAATTCCACACTCTTGCATGATCTTCATCTTCGCTTCTGCCGTATCGTCTGCACCACCGATGATCGCACCTGCGTGACCCATACGACGTCCTTTCGGAGCTGTTTGACCTGCGATGAAACCAACCACTGGCTTGCGATTACCATCAGCTTTAATCCAACGAGCTGCTTCCGCTTCCATACCGCCACCAATCTCACCGATCATCACGATACCTTCTGTTTCTGGGTCGTTCATTAATAATTCAACCGCTTCTTTCGTCGTTGTACCGATGATAGGGTCACCACCAATACCTATTGCCGTTGTTTGGCCTAAACCTGCTTTTGTTAATTGATCAACCGCTTCGTACGTTAAAGTTCCTGATTTAGAAACGATACCTACGCGACCTTTTTGGAAGATAAAGCCAGGCATAATACCTACTTTACACTCATCAGCCGTCATAACGCCTGGGCAGTTAGGTCCGATTAAACGCGTATCGTAGTTCGAGATATATTCTTTTGCCACGATCATATCTTTCGTAGGAATACCCTCCGTGATACAAATAATGACTTTAATTCCTGCATCAGCCGCTTCCATGATCGCATCCGCAGCGAAAGCGGGTGGAACGAAAATGATCGATGTATCTGCTCCTGTAGAAGCCACCGCATCCGCTACTGTATTGAAAATAGGGCGATCTAAGTGCTTAGCGCCACCCTTTCCTGGGGTAACTCCCCCTACCACTTGGGTTCCGTACGCGATCATTTGCTCCGCGTGAAAAGTTCCCTCAGTTCCTGTGAAACCTTGAACAATAATTTTTGAATTCTTATTTACTAAAACACTCATTTCGTAGGGGTTATAATAACGTAGGCGAAAAATTTTTCCAAAGGTACAAAATATTGATAAAAATTATCAAAATCCTGATTGATAGACGAAATAAAAATGTGAACAATTTTTTTTGCGTAAATTCGAACTTTGATGCCTTTCCTATGTTGAAGCACCTTCATATCCAAAACTACTCGTTGATCGAACAGCTCGACCTGCATCTGACAGGTGGACTGACCGTGATTACGGGGGAAACGGGTGCTGGGAAATCTATCTTATTAGGAGCTATTTCCTTATTATTGGGCCAAAGAGCGGACATCAAAAGCCTCTTCGATTCCTCCAAAAAATGCATCATCGAGGGCCAATTTTCGCTCGTACATTTTCCTCATTTACAATCGGTATTCGAAGAAGAGGAAATTGATTTCGAAGAGCCCTGCCTCATTCGCAGAGAAATCAACCCACAAGGAAAATCTCGTAGTTTCGTCAATGATACACCGGTCACATTAGAAACGTTAAAACGAATAGGAAACGAACTAGTCGATATACACTCCCAGCAAGATACGTGGTGGATGTCTCATCCTGATTTTACGCTGGATATGGTGGATGCTTACGCGCAAAATGAAGCCTTAAGAAAAACGTATTTTTCAGCATTTTCCGCCTGGTCATCTAGTGTTTCCACGCTACGTGCACTTGAACAAGAATCCACTAAAGGAACTCAGGAATTAGATTTCATCCAATTTCAATTTGATGAATTAAGCAAAGCCCACTTAAAAGAGGGCGAATACGAAGCCTTAGATACGGCCGTTCAAAAACTGCAAAACGCGGAACAAATCCAGGAAAAACTGGCCATTTTAGCGCAAGCGCTAAGCGTTTCAGAAATGTCAGCCTTGCATCAAAGTCGCATCGCTCTTCAACAAGCCACGGCTTTGAGTAAATGGGGTGAGAATTTTGCGGACTGGAAAACACGCATCGAATCCATCTGGATCGAGTTAAAAGATATAGGTGCAGAAGTGGAAGGTGAGGCCGAAGATTTCGTTTACGATCCTTTAGAATTAGAACAAAAACAAAAGCGATTAGATTTACTGAATCGCTTATTGCAAAAATACCAAGTGTCCACTGTGACGGAATTAATGGGATTAGTCGAATCGCTTGATGTAAGACTATCTCAGTATTCATCGATGGACACGTTGTTAGCGGAAGCTAAGGCGCGTGTGGAAGCCGATTTTGTCGTCGCCACTTCAGCCGCTGCTGATTTATCTTCGTCTCGCTCTGCGGTTTTAGATGCCATATCCACAGCACTTGTTGTTTCCTTACAATCTTTAGGCATTCCGAATGCGAATTTAGCCTGGGATATGACGGCCAAAGAGTTAGCAGCGAACGGCTCAGATAAAATCCAACTCCTTTTCTCAGCGAACAAAGGTTTAGCCCCTAAACCATTTAAGCAAATTGCTTCAGGGGGTGAGATGAGTCGATTGATGCTTTCGATTAAGCATTTATTAGCGAAGAAAAGAGCCTTGCCTACTTTAATTTTAGATGAGATTGACACGGGTGTTTCCGGTGAAATTGCCATCAAAATGGGCCAAATGCTCAGCCAAATGAGTCAAGGACATCAAATAATCGCCATCACCCACCTTCCCCAAATCGCAGCGGCGGGATCCAAACACTGGTTTGTCTACAAAGATCACGCGGGATCGAAAACTGTTTCGAACCTTCGCGAGTTAAGAGAAGAGGAACGCGTAGAAGAAATCGCCAAAATGATCGGTGGACAACAAGGCTACAAAGATTTACTCGATAATGTTCGGAATTTAATCCAATCCCACGAATGAAAAAATGGATCGTACTCAGCCTACTTTTTGTAGGCTGCTCTCAGGCAGAAGAAAAACTTAGCGAAGAATTACAAGCGAAAGTCCTCGGATTACACGATGTATTAATGCCCAAGACGGAACAAATCGTTTCCCTGAAATCAAAATTAGATAGCCTTTCAACTGGCGCAGATTCAACACATGTTCGCCAATTGATTCGTTCATTAGATAAAGCCGATCAGTCGATGATGGATTGGATGCACCAGTTCTCCATCGATAGTTTGGGAGAAATGGATGTAAATACCAAAGTGATTTACCTGAAGAACCAATACTCCCAATTAACTGAACTTCAAAAATTAACAGATTCCACTCTAGATGCGGCACAAAAATATCGTCCTTAGTATTGCTTTAGCTGTTGTGGTTTTCTCCTGTTCACAAGAGAAAAAATTACCATTCCTGGGCCCTAAAACAGTGAATGCAAAAGGAGACACGGTTTATCACCAAATACCTGCCTTTCAATTTCTAAATCAAGATTCGGTCCTGGTAACGGAGAAAGACGTAGAAGGCAAAGTGTATGTGGCCGATTTTTTCTTCACCACTTGCCCTACCATTTGCCCTAAAATGAAAACGCAAATGTTGCGCATTTATGAGCGCTATAAAGAGCGCGATGAGGTACGAATCCTATCTCACAGCATTGATCCGGATTTTGATAACACCTCCGTTCTCAAGGATTATGCTTCCCGATTGCACATAGAAGCCCCTAAATGGAATCTATTGACTGGAGATAAAGCTGCGATTTATAAACTTGGCCAAAAAAGTTATATGGTTTCCGCCCAGCAAGATCCAAATGAAGCAGGAGGTTTCGTCCACAGCGGCGCTTTCATCCTAGTTGATAAAAATAGACATGTTCGGGGCATTTACGATGGCACCGTAGAAACGGAGGTTAATCACTTGCTGGAGGATATGGAGGTGCTTTTAAAAGAACAGTAAAATCCGTTTCGGATTTTACTGTTCTTTTAAAATAGATTAGAGATTGTAGAGCATAGAGTAGAGAGTATTTTTTATCTATTCTCTTTAATCTATAATCTTAAATAGAAAAATATGAAACATTATATCCCTATCGCTCTCTCTGCTTTTTTCTTTTTCTCTTGCTCTAGCAAGGAAGAAATCACCCAACAACAGTATTCCGTGGAGGGAATGGCCCTGTATAAAGCGAATTGTGAGAATTGCCACCAAGCAGATGGAGGCGGTTTAAGGGATTTATACCCTTCGATTCAAAAAACAAATTTAAGTCCTGAGGCTTTGGCATGCTTATTGAAGAATGGCAAAAAAGGAAATGGTTTTATGCCGGCTAACCCTAAACTACAGGCTTTGGATATCGCGGAGCTTGTGACCTACATGCGCGAAAAATGGGGAGGCAAAAAACAAATCTATCCTGTAGATAGTGTCAAATTAGCCTTACAAAACTGCCCTTAATTCGTAGGCATTCCTTCTACGGCCACTACCGAATTACGAACTTGACGCAAAGAATAAGAGGAAAAATCTTGCGCCGCATCTAGTCCTACCCCATTGACTAATTCTGTTCGTGTTCTCAATTGAACTGCCTTGTCAGTAAAGATTCTCTTTTCAACTGGCAACCAGTTGAATTCATCCGTCTTTAACGTTTCACCCTTTTCAATATTATGAATCACCACATGGCCGATGAGTTTGTAGGTATTTTTTTGGCGATAAAAATGGGCTGAATCGCCGCGAACCTCAGAGGTAATTTTACCTGTTTTATCATAAAACCAAAGCTTCATCTCCTTCGGGTAAATCCGATCTTCCGAGGCTAAGGTGAGCTGAGATTCTGTCACCATTCTAACTACTTTTCTGGCCGAATCAGAATACACCATATCGATACCATACAATTCCGATTTAGGTCCCGCATAGACTGCTTTCGAATCGTCCGCTTTTTCGCGACAAGAAAAAATAGTGCAAATTGCGAGGAGCAAAAAGAGGAAGCTCGAATTGCGCATTGGAGAAAATTAGTTGATTTTCTGCTTTTGGAACCATAAATCACTAAAGGTCAGACCTAAAGTTAAACGGTGGTATTGTTCTTCCATTCCGTTATCTGTGATCAAACCACGACGGCCCACTTGGTAGGCAATATTCAAGAAGGAAAGATTGCGAAGTGGCAAGGCAACTCCAAAACTTAAATTCTTATCCACCGCATAATTTCCGTTTCCTAAAAAATCATAAGCAGTCTTCTCATACGAAGCACCCATACGATAGGTTGTACGCTTTATATAACTAGAAACGGATTCTATATCTGGTGTATATTCACCCCCCACGGAGACTTTATGCGAGGATGGTAACGTTGTTGTACGACCTAAATTATTGTTTACCTTACTCCAATCTGTATACGTATAATCAACACCAATCATCCATTTAGCTGGTTTTTCAATACTTAGTCCAAAACGCTTCGCTACCGGAATTTGTTGAACAAACTTCGTCGACTTTTCTAATGTATCAGCATTAATTACGGTAATACCCGAAAGATCCATGGTTGCAAAACGTTTCACCTGTTTGGCATTAAGAGTAGAATTTAAATCCAACGTTGCCCCAGCATTCAAAAACAGTTCGTTTTTCAATTTAAGGCGATAGGCAAATCCTGCTTTAAATTGAAAGTCAGAATAAGATGTCAAATCCTCTAATTGAACTTTATAATATTGGCCATCCGACATATTTTGGGTCGCCACATTACGATTCACTTGGCCAAACAAATAATCCATTTGCAAACCGACATATAACTCTTTGAAAAGACGAACGCCATTTGAGATAGATACCTTACTCACACCCCCACTACCTTTATAGCTGTAAATCAAACTATCTACTCCTAATAAGTTGAGACGACGATAGGCTCTAGTTTCGTATTCTACAGCTGAATGCGGACGAATGCCCACAGAAACGGTCCAGCGACTTGTAACAGGTAATGTTAAATTCAACGATTGGTAATTACCCCCAAAAACCTTCTGTTGCTGACGGTAATCTTGTAAAGTTTTGTATTCCGTATTAATCCCTACCTCTAGATTAGTCCATCGATTTCTCGCTAATAAAGCTGGATTGACAACATTTGTATAGATACCATTTGAATTAGAAACTCCGATGCCTCCCATCATCATCTGGGTAACATTATTACCAGACTGAATTTCCCCCATACCTAAATATGAATAAGGCGAATTCAAAATCGTCTGTGCCCAAAGTGCAGGGCTAACCGATAAAAACAATACGATTATTAGAGAACGAAGTGTTTTCGGAAGGGCTGTAGGCTGATTCAAAGAAATAAAATTCATAAAATTAAAATCCTCCCTTTTGGGAATACTAGTGTGTAAAGGTCGTAATTTTATTTCACATTCGACTAAGTTATTAGCTATATTTGAACTCAAAATTAATAAAGTAAATGATGGAGGAATTAAAAAACGGAATCTATTTAGATAATTCAGCATGGGATTTACTCCTTTTCGGAGGGATTATTTTAATCAGTTTTATCTTAAGACGTTTTTTCTCTAATTCCTTTTCAAAGATAGTATACCGCTTTCTGCCAGATGAATCTATTTCGATTCAAGATTGCGTGCAACTCATTCGCAAACCATTTGAATTACTGATCTTTTGGATCTTCTTGTATTTTGCGGTCCAAAACCTCCACGTCCCGTCTGCCTGGAATATTGAACCAATTGAGAATTTTGGCTTACTTTACCTCATTGAAAAAGCCTTCGAATCAGCGGTAATTTTCACCGTCACCTGGGTCATCGTTCGCCTAATGAAAGTCATTATTCTGGTCGCACAAGAAAAGTGGAATGGCGCAGATCAAAAATCGAAACAACAATTCATTCCCTTCCTGAACGATTTGTCCATGGTCTTTATTATCACGGCCGCTGGATTTGTTTTCCTGGGTCGCGTTTTCGAGGTGGATGTGGTTGCCCTAATTACTGGTTTAGGAATTGGAGGTTTGGCCCTAGCCTTAGCCGCTCGTGAAACATTGGAAAACCTATTTGCTTCCTTCACCATTTTCCTTGACCTCCCATTTGTCGTAGGTGATAATATCCAAATAGGATCTATCAGCGGGGATATAGAAAAAATTGGATTTAGAAGCACCCGAATCCGCGGAGCAGATGGCAATTTAATTTTAGTCCCTAATCGCCTGTTAACATC
>JAGWUO010000065.1 GCA_028868395.1 Cytophagales bacterium
AGGTTTTTCTCTGTGGGAACGAATTGGATGGCGATTAATACAACGATTAGGCCAACGATGATTTTGTTTTTCATGATTAACAGGGTTTTAAAAATGCAAGGTATTAATTAATTGTCTCGAATTCACCCTTCTCCAGGTTCTTACGGACGTTATTCGTCGCAAAAATCTTCCCATTCATCGAAATGTAGACTCCTGGCTCTAGTATTTGGAGGAATGCCAAAGCACTCCCCAGATTAAACATCCCATCTGAGCTACCAAATTTGTAGGGGATCATGGCGCCGGTGAGGACGATGGTTTTTGGGATTTTTTGGGAAGCCAAATACTGAGCCGTTTGGACCATCGTATCGGTTCCATGGGTAATTAAAATGCGATCAGCGGAGGCCGAAGCGCAGGCAAATGCAATTAATTGACGATCCACGTCATTAAAATCTAAGCTGTCCTTCATGAGTAAAGTGTCGATGGAAACATCGAGTCTACTCCGACCTTTTTCGAGCATTTCGGGGAGGTGAGTGTCTTTGAAAAACAGGGAGCCATTTAACTCATTGTATTCTTTATCAAAGGTGCCGCCAGTTACGAAGATTTGGATCATCTTATTTACGTTGATAAGTGCTTGTTGTTTGTGTGCCATTTACGTCTGTAAAGTTAAACGTAAATAAGCCAGAAGTGTTCCAGGAATAGTTAACGGTGCCTGTTTTGGTGCCTATTTTATAAGTTAAATTATAGCTAGAGCTTGTGGGAGCGCTAAAATCGGTGATGGTTGCACCGGTTAATGGGGTTAGGGCGGGTCTAACAGATGAAGAAAAGGCTTGAGGTAAGATTTGGTTTTCGGGTGCGGGAGTGGTGGGATCTAGGCTTACTTTTCCGCGCATCGCACCTATCACATACGGGTAATTCGTGGTGCCGTGGTAATGGTAATTTCCTTTCCATTCGTGGCCGTGATTCGTGTCGAGGGTTTGCATGGTGGTTCCGTCCGGTTCTTTGGCCCCATAAACGGCAAAACCATCTAAGGCAAAGGCAATCGCTTTCAAGCCAGAAATAGTGGACAAATGCAAGGGCGCGGCATGGTAATGGTAGTCGTCCCCACGACCACAGTGGCCGCCCCACTGATCGAGCTCGCCTATGGCAAAAGAGTCTTCCCCTCGGTTATTCAGCGCATTAAAAATAGGAACACCATTGACCGCCAAAGCTACCGCCCCTTTCATGAAATTATTCGTTGTGCTCAAGGGTGTAGTCGCATAGACAGGCTGCAACGGAATGGACCAATGGTTCGTGCCCGTATAAGGCTGTGGGATAGGGACTTGCTGTTGCCAAGCCGTGATGCCGATCATCATATTGTGGTTCGGTATTCCATTGGAATTCACATAAAAATAGGTTGCGTCAGATGCGGTACTAAGCGCCGGTTTAAAGGGAGCAAAGGCGGAGTCAAGAAAGCTAACCGTTGTTTTGGGAATGGTCGTAATGGGTGTGCTGGGGGTTACCGGAGTGACTTCTGTGGCTGTTTTACAGGCTAATGCAATAAAAGCCAGTACAAAGCTAGAATAAGCGAGCCTTCTGAAGACTAAACCCACCCGTAATTTTTCGATGAAAAGTAGCGTAAAAAAGCAGACCATCAATAGATAAAAATAGGGCAAATAGGAGGCAGGTTTTTCTACTTCTATATCACCATTTATTCGAAAACTACGTTTGATTTTTAAGGCCGCGAATTTCTGATCTGCTATGCTCAATTCCGCAATAGGAACGCGCACTTTTACCCCCTGAAACTGTTCCAAAATCAAATCAGTAGCAGTAGCCGAGGAGAAATTTCCGGAGACAGTTTCACCCGTTTTTAAATGCCAAATCCTTAGCACATCATGCTGTCCATAGTGGCCACCTTCGTGCGCAAAAATCGAAATCGAAATCAGTAAAAAAAGGAGGGTCTTTTTCATGGCTAAAGTCGCGTATAGTTGACTGATATTTCGGATTTCGCTAAGAGTTTTCCGGACATCGCTGCCACGACCACGTCCATGGTGGTGGCGCTAGGAGCCGTGCTCACAACGGGAGGAGACGACAAAGCATACACGGTGATTATATAGGTTTTTGCTCCCGGACCCTGCGAGCAGGGAGGCGTATACATGTTTTTGCCATTCACGGTATTAATGCCCCAGCTGCCAATATTTGTTACATTTTCACCTAATTCTTTCACACTGGAAGCGATATTGTAAACACACATATACACGTGCTTATCGCCTCCTGTTGGGGGGAAATGGTGCATGGTGATCGCATAGCTTGTTGTGCCGGCCGGGGCTCCAGACCATTGAATTAATGGTGACGTACTGGAGCCATCGCAGGTATATTTAACCGGGAATGCCCCGCCATTGGTAAATTCCGAACTATAGGCTTTGAAGTCACTTGATGTAGGAGTCGGAGTTACGGCTTCGTCTTTAGCGCAGGCTAAAAATAAGGCGGAAGCAATCAAAATGGTGATGTATTTTTTCATGGGTTGACGATTATTTTACCTGTTTTTAGGGCTGTTTTATCTCCGCCAAAACGGTAGATATAGGTGCCTGGATTGACGCGATTGGCGGATTGATCTAACCCATCCCATTGCACGACATAGGTACCATCCTGGATGGTAGATTCTGAAAGAAGTGAACGGATTTTTTGGCCTGAAATGGTGTAAATGTCTAAACTTATTTTGTCTGTTTCTGAAAGAGAAAATTCGATGGAAGTGGTCTGTGAAAAAGGATTGGGATAGACCATTTCTTGCACGTAATTTTTATTCCAAAGTATGGGGTTAGAAGGGGTCGAATCATAGCAGTTTTTGGCATTGATTGTGTAACTGACAGATACGTCTTTGTTCTTACGTGTGGCAGTTTCATTTTTTGCCAAATAAGCTCTTACATATTCCACTTTAACATTTGTCGCATCGACACTGACCCTAATATGACCTGAATTAGGATAAACATCCCCTATTTTGTAACCATAATCGGTGGCATAAGTGGCAGAGGTAAAATTAGGGTGGCTAGGCTGAGGCGTTTCTTGGTAGACCAAACAATCCTTTTCCTGTTTCATGAAAAAATGGTCATGGCCGTGAAAGAAAATGGTCACTCTGTTCTCCGTTAATAGGTCTTTGATGGGTTTGTACCAGCCCGGTCTGTTCGTCGCGAATCCGGCGGTTCCATCCAGGTTTTTACCGCCCCATTCGTATAAATCTGCGAATTCGATTCCGCCTCTACCATTCGGATCTCCACCGATTAATTGGTGTGCGAAAATAAATTTAAAGGTCGACTTGCTAGCCTCGAGGGTGGCGCGTAACCAATCGTATTGTTTTTTGCCTAAGGTCCATCGCCAGCCGTTTGCGGCATCTGGTTTTAAAGGTGTATACCAATACGGATCTAATACAACGAATAAGGCATCACCCCAGGTCCAGGCATAGTAATTTTCCCGAACTCCTACGAACGGATGTACCGTTTCATCTCCGGTATAAAAGCCGTCTGGAATGGGATTTAAATAGTATTTTTTTCGTTCCAAAGTCCCCCAAACTGCTATGTTTTCCGCCGTATTATTCAAGTTCCAACCCGATTCTCCCTCGTGATTCCCCATGGAGATAAATAGCGGAACGGAATGAGCCGAAGTTTCATAGAAAGACCGCTGCAGGTGAGCTCGATACGTGACGGTATCTTTGGGGATTATGCCTGCAGCATTTTTCAATTTATCCGTCATTAGAATATCGCCTAAATCGATGCTGAAATCAGGCTGATCGGAGAGCTGATTTGTGAGTGTTAGGCGGTACAATGAGCTGTCGCTTTGCTCATCTAAATGGGGGTCAGCTTGAACCACAAAACGAAAAGCGGCCCCCGGGGGCTTTTGTGTTTTAAACGACCTTTCTGGTCTTTCTGTGCTGGTTGTCGCGCCAGGGATGCGGTAGCAGTATTTGTAATAGTAGGTGGTATTTGCGCTGAGTCCAGTTATGAAAATTTCTGCTGGATCCCCTTTCGTGAACTTTGTCCAGGAGCTTTGTTGAGAATAGGTTCCGGAGGTCTTTCCATACTTAATGGAGACCTCAGCGTCCTCGTCAAAAAACGCTTGAATAACGATGCTTTTATCGGTGGGGCGACCTACGATTTCTGCGTGGCGGAGCTTTTGGCTATATAAGCTAGCCGAGACAAAAAGCAACAAAAAAGTCAGGCGTTTCATCAATGGGCGATTTGAATTTTAAGGGCATTAGGGTAACCTTCAGCCTGTAAAAAATACAGACCAGTGGGTAATTTAGTCACGTCTATTTCTCGACTTTTTGTTTCGATGACGGTTTGTCCCGCTGGATTCACTAACCTAAAAAGGGTTTCCAGAGGAGGCCCCTCTATTTTAAATAAGGTACTGGCAGGATTAGGAATTATTTTAAAGGTTTCAGCTACTGGCTCAGTGGCTAAAACGAGTGGGGTAATGACTGCAGGACTTCCTAAAGAATAACTGAATCCAACCTCTCGGTTTTGGGCGCCCCCCACTTTCGTGTCAGCCGGTAAATAGGCCTTGACATAATCCACTTTTAAACCCGTGGGCGTGACGTTTACGCGAATGTGACCTGCGCCATCACGTTGATTTTCGGTGTAGGCATCTGCGTTTGCAAGCATGCCTATTTGGTAAGTAGAATCGCTGGGCATAGGAACCTCTTGGTAGGTGATGCCGTCTAGGGTTTCTTTGGCAAATAAATGATCATGCCCTTGGAAGAAAATACTTACCCCGGTGTCCTTAAATAAAGTGTGAATCGGTTTCGCCCACCCGGGTCTATTAGTAGGGAAAGTATAGGTTTTGCCATCGCCTTCATAGCCTCCCCATTCGTATAATTTTGCATTCGTTAGCGCACCGCGATCTTGACCGCGGATGTGGTGAGCAAACACGAATTTATATTTTGCTTTACTTCCTTCTAGGGTTGTTTTTAACCAATCATATTGTGCTTTGCCCAGGGTCCAATCCCAGCCTTTCGGCTTTTCGCTGGTTCCGCTGGCCGATTGATAGCGGTAAGCATCTAGCACCACAAAAAGCGCATCTCCCCAGGTCCAAGCGTAGTAGTTTTCCGGTAACCCTAAACCATTGGGCTCCACTTGCGTGTTACCTGTGTAAAATGCATTAGGTGAGGGATTTGGATAATAGTATTTTCGCCAAACCGTGGCCCAAGCGGTCAAGTTATTAGGCGGATTCAGGGGTAGATAAAAGTTGTTTTCCCCTTCATGGTTTCCTAGGCAAAAATAGAAGGGAACGGAATGCGCAATTTCTCCTAAAAAGGGGCGATAATAGGCATGTAAATTTTTTAATTCTGTTGACGTGATGGTGGTGGGATAATGATCATCGCCAAAAGTATCCCCAAGGGATAGCATAAAATCAGGCTTATCAGCTAATTGATTCGCTAGGCATATTTTGTAAAGATTATCTACTCCTTTTTTATCGTATAAATGTTCATCTGCCTCGACTGTAAAGGTAAATGAACTGCCAGGAGATCTCTGAGTTATGAAACTATACTCCGGGGAGTTTGTGTAGGTAATCGCACTTTTTAATTTGTATCCTAATCGGTAATAATAGCGTGTATTAGCAGTTAAATTTGATATTTCAATGTCCTCCGGGACCGTAGCGACTCCTGAATAGATAGCCGTTTTTGTTCCATATACGCCGGTTGATGTCCCGTATTCTAGGTAGTAGTCCGAGTTTTGGTCTAGAAGCACACTCGCGGTAATCGATTTATCCGTGGGACGACCTAAGATGATAGAGTATTTTTGTCCGTTGCAGACAAAGGAGGTAAAGAGCATAAGAAAGAGTATGCTTCTCATAGGCATTTTAGTGTCGTTGATTTTACCAAATATTGAAAAAACCGTAATCAAAATATGGCCAAGTCGACGAATGGACTCATTTAGTCGCCCAAAAATCCCTCACTCACTTTAAAATATTGCTTGTTCAAGCGGTAGACTTTCAGGCGAGAATCGGTGTCTGATTTTTTGAAAATGATGAAGTTTACATCGACCTGAAGGATGGCTTTTAATTTTAAATTCAATTGATTTAAAATGTCGTTTTTCATCCGAATGTTGTGTGAAAAATGAACGCCTTTTTGCTCTACTAATTCTAATAATTCGGAGTTAGGTACGTCATCATTTTTCAATAAATATTTAATGACTTTTAGTTCCGTTTCGTCGAAATTGATGGGGGCTTTTCCTAGGTATAGCTCACCGTCTTTATCCGTAATATATTTCGCCCGAGAAGGTTGGTGTTTTAACCAAAAATAAACACCTAAACCAGCTAAAAGGATTAATACTAATCCACCCAAAAAAGGAGAATACGTTTGCCATAAATTATGCTCAACAAAACTGTGCTTTTCTTGTGCTTTTCCTAAAAATTCTAGCAAAGAAATGGAGACAAGTTCGATATCAGAAGAGGCATGATTATTAGCAAAAAAATAGATTCGATCATTTTCCACAATCGGTTTAAATTGAGTCGAAATTTTGCTGGATACTGCCTCATTTGCAAACATTTCATAGGTTTCATCCTGAAAATTTATTCGGATAATTCTACGCTCCTCCGTAAAGGCATAATAATAATTTCCATGTTGGAAATTTTGCTGATTATTGCCAAAATAAAAAGCTGTTTTTCCTCTATAGGTCCACGTTTTTGTACGCAAATTAAATTGCCAAATATCCTGATTTCTTTCGAATTTTAAATTATCATTTGCATTGATTGAAACGCCATTAAAATAGGTTATTTCGTTCCCTTTTTTGAACTGATTAACATCAAATAATCCTGGGGGTAGTTTGTCACCTTGGACGGGGGTATAGGCCTCCCATTCTTTGGAGTTTAAATCAAAATAAGTAAAGAAGTTTCGAGCGGACCAAAAGCCATACCCCCCAAATTTAAAAATGCGATTATCATAGGTAAATGTCTGTGCA
>JAGWUO010000066.1 GCA_028868395.1 Cytophagales bacterium
TTCCATCAATCCCTCGTAAAAGACGGCACGAGTCCAAATATTGGAAGGACGAGTCTTATCTGGGCTCACAATCACTTTGGTCACATCAGGCCAAACTCCTTGAAAATAGGACTTAGCTAAATGCATGTGCTGCAAGACCTGGGTGCGATCTGGCTTAGCAGAAAATGCCGCGAATGGTAATAATAAAAGGAGAAACTTCTTCATTAGGCTAAATAAAAAACAGGGGTTAAATCGATGGAGACCGGGGAATGGTCTGGATTCGTTTCCATAATATCAGCCATATAGGCCCACCACTTTTTCATCAATGATTGTGCGGGAAGAGAATCTAAGGCAGCTAAATCTGGGGCTTCTAAATAACCGAAAAGCGTGCGTGTACTTTCATCCAAGAAAATGGAATAGTTTTGGATCCCAACCTGATGTAATAATTCGCCTAATTCAGGCCAAATTTCATCATGTCTCTTTTTGTATTCCGCCGAATGTCCCGGCAACAAATACATTTTAAACGCCTTTCGCTGCATAAGAATTGATTTCTTATAAAAGACGTTTTCAGATTATTTTTACTGAGAAATTCGTTCGGTAAATGCCTGTAATGCGGCATCATCAAACCCTAAATGAGTCACAAAACGCACATAGGTAGGACCAAATGGGGCGCAATAAATACCCTTCTCCTTTAATTCAGCCACTTTATCTACTGAAGCTATTCCAGCTTGTAACTCTAAAATGACAATATTAGTAGACACAGGTAATATCGCTTTCACCCAAGGAAGTTTTTCACAAACAGAGGCAATGACTCTTGCGCGTGCATGATCTTCTTTCAAACGTTCTACTTGATGATCTAGGGCATAAATTCCGGCTGCAGCTAAAAATCCTGCTTGCCTCCATCCTCCACCTAACCGTTTTCTAACACGTCTCGCCTTTTTGATAAAGTCTTTAGATCCTACTAAAATAGATCCAATAGGTGACCCTAAACCTTTAGATAAACAAATAGAAATCGTATCAAACCATCCTCCAAATTGTGCAGGAGTTTGACCCGTTTCAACGATAGCATTGAAAATACGTGCCCCATCTAAATGCAAAGGAATGTCTACAGAACGACAGAAATCAGAGATTTCCTGCAAAGCTTCCGAGGTATAGATGCTTCCTCCGCCTTTATTAACCGTATTTTCTAAACTCACTAGACGACTTTCACATGCGTGAATATCATCAGGAGAGATAGCAGCTTTTATTTGACTAACGCTTAAACGGCCTAAATCCCCTTTCAAAAGTTTAACGGAGGCTCCTGCATTCGCCATAATTCCTCCGCCTTCGTATAAATAAATATGAGAAAGTTCATCACAAATGACTTCTTGGCCTTTAGAAACATGTACAGAAATCGCAATCTGATTCGATTGAGTTCCGGATACACAGAAAAGTGCAGCCTCCTTATTAAATAATTTAGCCACCTTTTCCTCCAACGCATTGACCGTGGGATCCTCTCCAAAAACATCATCTCCTAAAGGCGCGGAAAACATCGCCTCACGCATTCCCGCGGTAGGCAAAGTAAAGGTATCGCTACGTAATTCAATCTTCATATTAAAACTGCTTTAGAAAGGACAATTTAGCTAAAAAACTTTGTTGCTTCTGCTGGGTACTATCCGCTCCCTGGTAATTCAATGTATTAAAAACTAAATACACATAAGATAAAGGCTGGTATTCCCAAGCAAGGCGCATATTCACAGAATTCAAATTATCCGTCGTATTTTTTTGGTAGAAACCAATCAACTGCAATCGCGGATTGATGGCCATACGCGTTTCCAAAATCAACAAATTCACTTCTTTTGTCTCGCGAGCCACACCCATATTTTCAAATTTACTCCAATTCCATGACATGCCTAAATTTAGATGCGGGATGGGCGCCACACGGAATTTTGAGTCCAAAGTTTGTAACGTACCGTTATAATAACCACCCCAACTATATTCAGAAGAAGCTGAATATTTTGCACTTGGATCACTCGCTAGTAAAAATCCTTTTCTGAAATAATCATAACTACCTGGCTTAATTGTAATGCCAACCGGGTTAAAATTTTCCTCTAAATTTTGAATGGCTCCTTCCACATAACCACCAATGATTCCTCCATTTTGCAAATTAAACCACAAAGGCCCAGAGATTAAATGTTGCTCTATAATATGACCCGTTTTTAAACTGTGGTAAACTTCGGTATATACCCCAGGCTCCCAAAACCGAACAAATTTAGGCAACCATTTTCCTCGTATATTCAAATCGATTCCTTGTGAATTGGAGATCACATTTGTTCTCGATATAAAACCCATCGCCGGATTGTATTTTTCCGAAACCAACGAATGCGTCCAATAAAGGGTTACCACATTATCCTTGTAAAGAAATTGGCCATAATCCGCAAAACCCTGTTCGCCTGATTGCGAATTCTGTGTCATCGTACCCATTCCACTAAAAGAAAATTTATCATTAAAGCGAATAAAGGCATCGACAGCGCCGGTAGTTGCGACCTGCGATGGGGATGATTTGGAGGTAACAATGGCTCCTATTCTATTTTGTTTGCCAAAATTCTCGGAATACCTCCCCACTAAGAAATTCGTAAATGGATCTCCATCACCCTCACCTTGTCGCATAAATATCCCACCCAAATTGCGCTTTTCAGAGCGGTACACAAAACGTGTACCAGCGGTAATGGCAATAGGTTTTACATTTTGATCTAGACCAATCGTCCGACTAAAAAAGGGCTGAATGTACATCGAACCACCTATCACATCATTAATAGGGGCTAAACCAGCCGAAAAAAGGGATGCATTCTCTAGAAAAAACTGGCGACGCTCCGGAAAAAAGACAGAGAAACGAGAGATATTATTGACTTGTCTATCTACATCAGCCTGCGCAAAATCGGTATTGAACGTAAAATCCATCACAGACGTAGGACTAATGGCCCATTTAATCTCGCCACCCATTTTAAAATCAGCACTACTCAAATTCCCAATTTCAGAACCCTCTGTCTGCTTGGAAACTTGCAATAAATACGGAATAAAGCGCACATTCGTTGCAGTAGGCGGCGGTGGGATGATACCTTTTAATTTTCCCGCATAATCCATCCTTAAAGGACTCATCGAACGCGGATGCGGAGACCAAACACTTAATTCATTACTTGCTCGACGCAAGCGAAAAAAATTAATCCCCCAGTCTTGTGTTTTATTTCCATCCGTTTTAGGATAGCGTAAGGTCTGCCAAGGTATGGCAAATTCAGCTACCCAAGAAGAATCCGTTCGATGGGTCCGCACGCGATACAAACCATCCCAGTCTACATCAAATTGACGATCATCAAAAGCTAAAAGATCCCTTTGCGCCCCATATGGATTTGATTGCAAAACGATTGCATTCCTTTTGTCATTAAACCCATCTAACGATATCCCAAATGATTCGTTATCACTAAACACATAATCCCGTTTTAAATTAGGCGCTCGATAGGCATTCTTGCCCACACTATCTTGTAAAATAGCGGCCACATACAAAAATTGGTGGTTATAAAGTAGCTTGACAGTTGAATTAAAAGAGGCCTTTTTACCTTGAAATGGCTCTACCTGAAAGTCTAAATTCACCGCAGGTGCCTTTATCCACTCTTCCTCATCCAAATGCCCATCTGCTTTTAAGGCACGCTCAATCTTCAACGGTTGAAATTCTTTCCGCTGTTCTAAAGGTTTAAATACCTCTTGGGAATAGCCACAAAAGGAGATGAAGAGTAATAGGTAAAAACGCATCTACTGTTTGATGAAGGATAAAAAGCAAACTCGGATGAATATAGGCAATCCGACTAAAACCATTGGCGCAAATTGCATTCCAGACCAAATTAGGCCAATTAGACACAAAACACTAATTACCTGTAGGTACTTTTTCCATTTAAGTGGGTTTTTGGCAAACCAAATCACCAATGGAAAATTCAAGGGGAATAACATCATCGACGCGGGGTTCCAAGCCATCACTTCATGGTTCGTGGCCGTTCCTAAGAAGAAGATAAACCAAGCTAAAATGCCAATGAGGCTAAACAAAGCCACATCTGCTGCATAAGGAAAATGCTTTTTATAGGTCGCAAAACCAACTAGAAAGGATAATATACTTAAAACCACATAGGGTCCAGTGAAATCAAAACCTGCTTCTTCAACTACTTCACCATCAAACAAAGTCACGGGGTTAGCCGAAAGCCCTTTAGCCAGATTAGTCGCAGCGGCTAAATTATCAGGCAAATAGCAGGCTTGCGAAGCTGTCGCTTTCACATTCGAAGGAATTCCTAAGGCTAAATTCATTCCTAAAGTCACCCACGAATTAGACAAAAGGTATTTATTCATCCAATCACGGTAGGATTTACCTTCTAAAGATGGACTCTGATTCCAACGGTATTTTCCTGGAGCATTACGCTCTATCATGTCGCGAATCCGCGTGGAGCAATTATCGTAAAAGAATTTATAAGCATACTCCCTATTTTCCGGTAATAAGTTATTTTCTAGGGCTTGGAAAATGGCATTTTTCTGAAGTGAATCAAGCTGTAATTTTTGAGCGATCATTCCCCGCTTCTCGTATTGCGCATTGTAATTAAACTCATCCTGCATGGAATGAACTGAAATAGTATAAGGCAGGGTTCCCATTAAAAATTTCAAATAGAAATTTTCAGTTTTAAAATCGAAAGTACCATAACTATAAGCACGGTCAATTCCGTTCATCGGATCGTTTACCCACAGTATTGTATGTCCAAAAGCCGAGTGTAATTCCTTGCCTGGTGCAACCGTTACTAATACAACTTCAGCCTTAGAGCTCAACTGAGCTTTGGCAACTAAAGAAATCAACAAAAATAACAGGATCTTTTTCATCTATTTTCCAGCAATTACAATGACTATTTCACCTCGCACTTTATCCGGATGAGCCGTAAAATAGGCTAGTACTTCTGTGGCTGTTCCTCGCACCATCTGTTCGTGCATTTTGCTTAATTCTCGGCCAACCATTACTAAACGATCAGCCGCAATAAATTCAATTATTTGCTCTAAGGCTTTCACTAAACGATGAGGCGATTCATATAATACAATCGTTCGTTCCTCTTCTGCTAATGCTTTCCAACGTGTTTGGCGACCCTTTTTATGTGGTAAGAAACCCTCATAAACGAAGCGATCGGTAGGAAAACCGGAATTCACTAAGGCTGGCACAAAGGCCGTTGCACCCGGTAATGATTCCACCTCGATGCCATTATCTACACATGCTTTCACTAATAAATAGCCAGGATCTGAGATACCAGGCGTTCCTGCATCAGAAATAAGGGCTAATGATTTTCCTTCTTTCAACATCTTAATCACACCCGGAACACCGGTGTGTTCGTTGTGCGCATGATGAGAATATAGAGGTTTGGAGATATTTAAATGCTTCAGTAATTGACCTGAATTTCGGGTATCCTCGGCTAAAATCCCGTCAACCTCTCCCAGCACCCGAATGGCACGCAGCGTGATATCTTCTAAATTCCCAATGGGGGTAGGTACGAGGTATAATTTCATTCCGAAATTTAATTAAATGACCTGAAACAAAAAAAGCGAAACTTTCGTTTCGCTTTTCGCTCTGGTAGAGAGTGAGGGATTCGAACCCCCGGACCTGTAACAGTCAACAGTTTTCAAGACTGCCGCAATCGACCACTCTGCCAACTCTCTGTCTCCTTAAGAGATTGCAAAAGTAAGGCGTTTTTCCACATTTTGCAATACTCTTCTCTAAAATTTTAGATAAAATTCAAGATATAATCTCTTTTAGCCTGAAAATCAAGAGTATCCGGAATCCAATTAATTTCAATTCCCGCCCGTTCCATTTTCCTAAAATAGGTCATTTGGCGTTTAGCGAACTGATGAATCGCTGTTTCTAGGCCTTTTTCAAATTCCTCTTTCTTGATTACTCCCTCAATGTAATTGACGATCCATTTATATTCCAAACCCATCCAACGCAATTCCTCTGGATGGACCCCATCAAATAAAAGCTGCTGCACTTCCTCTAACATCCCCTCTTTCAATCTTGCCTGGAAACGAGCCGATATTTTTTCTCTTCTAGTTTCAGTAGATGGATTTAGACCGAAAACCGTATACTTAAATTGAATATCCAAGGGTTCCGATAAGAAATGAGGCACATGAGAAAATTGGTAATTCGCTAATAAAGATTCTATATACAAACCCGTTCCACCGCAAAGGATGGGTTGTTTGCCTCGGGCAAAAACGTCATTGATTGCATCAAAGGCGGCCTTTTGGAAATGGGCAACGGAGAATGCCTCTCCTATTTCGTGGCTATCAATTAAATGGTAAGGGATAAAACCATATTCTTTTAAGTCCTTTCCGGTACCTATGTCGAGACGACGGTAGATTTGGCGGGAGTCTGCTGAAATGATTTCGCCATCTAATGCACAGGCTAATTCCACCGCCAAAGCCGTTTTACCACTCGCCGTAGGACCTAATAAAACGATAAGCTTTTGATCAGTAGACATAACGTAATTTCAAATTTCCCTTGTTCATACGATCACCTAACTGAATGGGAGCCGTCTCTCCTATTTTGGTAAAGCCTACTGACATAAAACCTTTGCCGGAATTCCATTCCTTATCTACATAAGTCATTACATTATGCGTTGAGGGGTGCAAATCTTTATAAGCCTGCAAGAATTTCGTCAAACCTCCTACGAGCCGAATGCTTGATAAAGTCGAAATTTCAATGAGTTCGCCAGACAAACAACCCTCCATGCCTGGCTCTTTCATTACCAGTGATTTCCCAAAAACCGCTACCCCTACAAGTGGATTTCCCTTGTAGGAATACGAACTTTCGATCCCACGAAAAACCCGGTGCGGTGGA
>JAGWUO010000067.1 GCA_028868395.1 Cytophagales bacterium
TGAATGCGTTGAATGAAATCAACAAAAGAATCGATAGGAAACGCCACATAGGAGGATAGTATTAAATGAATGAAGCAGAATTGCTTATTATTCACTTAGATGACCCTAGCTATGAATTCCTTCTTAGGTGGTTAAAAAAAACATGTTTTAGATTATTTTAACTAAAATTCGCTAAAATCCTTCCTCGGTCTTCATTCTCTTTATTGCTCTTGTGGTAAATCTCTATAAAGATCACTTTTTCCTCATTAGGAAAATAGGCATATATCAAACGAAGTCCCGAATTAACCCCCCGCCCCTTTAATGATTTACACGCTATTTTTTTAACCTTAATGACACAGGTTGTAAGTCCTAAATCTGAAATTTCGAAACTAAAAGGTGGGCGCTGATTAGGCATTACACCTAATACAAGCTTCAATACTTCCAAATCCTCCAAAAGGGATCTGTATTTCTTTTGTAAGAATTTTACATCCTTTTGAAATTCTCCTAATTCTAAAATAATCATGGTGCCTCAGCCTCCTCCCCATAATTTCTAACAGAAAAGGGAGCTTCGCGATAAAAAGCTAATTCATAATTAATTTCTTCTCCGTCTTTGGAGACTAACCAGGGCATATCCTTGTGAGAATACTCACTAATGGCAGAAGCCGACCAGTCACTCATTTGCTCGATTACGCGATCTATAACTTCAGCTTCGCTTGCTTTCAATGCTTTTAAATCCGCTTTCACTAAGGGCAAATAACGCGTTTGCGCAAAGCCGCGATAAACAGTTTTAACGCGCTGCAATTGTTGTTTCTCGATCATCTGCTGAATGAGGCTATCCAGTTTTTGGGGGACAGGGCCAAAGGGTAGCTTTCGGTATTTAGCCCCCGTCAAGTGCTCTTCATACAATTCGTAATAATTGAAATCAGAAAAATAAAGTAATTTATACAAGACGGTTTCTCCTACATTAGGCTTACCTGCGCAACGCTCCAAAATATAAAGTACTATATTTTTGAATTTTTCTACTTGAAGTACTGGCACAGAAATGCGCTCATTTTTTCCCAAAAACGCCTTTTCTTCTTCCATAAAATCAGGATTCAAATCAAAATCAGGGGACAAAAATTCATCCAATGAAAAGCCAAGTTGAAGTGAAAGCTTGTGTAACTCCAGCACATCGACACCTCTATTCCCTAATTCAATTTGAGTTAAAGAGGATCTAGAAATGTGTACTTTCTTGGCTAAATCTTCTTGAGATAGGCCTTTACGTTTCCGAAGTTCTGTTACTCTGAAACCGATATCTTTTTTAGTGAGTTTATCAGACATTTCGCTGTTGTTTAGCACTTTGATAAACCAAAGGTAAACAATAGTTCGATAATAAAACTATCAAGTGTTTGATAATCAAACTTTTTTAATAAAATAAACCACAAGATTCGACCATTCCTCCTCAAGCGAATAACTAGGCCGCATTTTCTTCGCACGCGCATACCAATAATCCGCGTTCCAAATGTCCCCTTCTTTCCGGTGTAAATAGGCATGCACCCAGGCAGAGTCGCGATCGCCCAACTGATCAATCAGCGAATGGGCTTGATCCCAATCCCCTTTGGCATCGTACCAAAGGCTTTTCAAAATCGTGGAAAGCTGCGAATCGGGGGCAGATTGCAACAAGGATTCTTTAAATGATTTCATCAAAAATTTTCTTTCTTAGCTAGGCAAACGATGTCTGTATCGATCAATTCTAGTGACAAAACCATGTCTTTTACGGCATCCTTGTATTTCTTAAAATGGGACGTTTGAATATGGGACTGATACGCTGCTTGGTCAGCATACACCTCAAAAATGGTAATGCTCGTTGCGTCTTTTTTGTCCGCCACCGCCGTATACGATAAAACGCCCGGCTCTACTACTATCGCGGTATTCATTTGCTCATTTAAGAGCGATTTATACACATCGAGTTGCTTCGCGTCAACTTTAATTTTGGCAATTCGGTGCATGCGATTAGAGTCTTGGGCGTTCAATTGAATATATGGGAGTGAAATGATTATCGAAAAAATGACCAAAATTAGAGATTGCTTCATACGTAAGAATAAAAAGGTGACACCATAAAAGTATTACCTTTTCATCTCCTAAAAAAATTTCTAATTAAGACCGATAATCCGTTAAGTCAAAATCCTCCTCTTCAGATGACGAGAAAAGTGCACCTAATTTTCTGATAGGTTTACTCGAAATCACATTCAGAATTGTATTCAAGAAGAATATGCCCAGTTTGGTTTTGGGATGGGCTAACCAAGGTACCCCCGGAGGAAGCTTCTGAATCTTCGTCACGTTAGGCCGAAAGGCTTTTTCATACGCCGCAAATGCATCCGCATAATTCGCATGTCGCGACAATTCTCCCGCTAAAATATAAGCTCCCACTACCGACAAACTAACGCCCATTCCCGTCAAGGGCGAAGGACAGAAAGCCGCATCACCCGTCATGGCACAGCGGCCATTCGACCAACGTGGCGCAATGACTTGGCTGATGGCATCGAAATACAAATCAGAGTTCTCTTCCATGGCGGCTAACACGCGTTTGGCTTCCCAACCGGCATCAGAGAATTTATCCCGCAAAAGTTGTTTTTGCTCCTCTATAGATAGTTTTTCATAGCCCATCGGCTCCGACATAAACGAAAAGGATGCACGCGTCGTACCTTCGTTATCTGGCCGCATAACAATCACTCGCGCATTCGTTGCGTTGTACCAGCGGGCCCAACGGCTATCTGAGGGGCCACGCGGAATCGTAAAATAAGAAACATAAAGTCCAACAGGCTTCACAAAAGGTTCATCTCTAAAAATCAATTGCCGAGTTCGCGAACGAATACCATCGGCACAAATGACTAGATCAAAATCGCGTACTTCTCCGTTTTGGAAACTTACTTTTACCCCGTTTGCATGCTCATCCAAGGCTATGATTTGATTACCAAAAAGATACTCCACATCATCCTTCGTATGCTGGTATAAAATCTTAACCAAATCCCCGCGCAGAATCTCCAATTCCGACGTCCCTAAATTGGATTCGCCCTTGGGCAATGCGGCCTTCGTTACATTGTTTTCGTCCACAAAAAGTACCCCTAACTCCCCCGTATCCGCTGCCCTAATTTCCTCCTCGATGCCCATCCATTGCGCGATATTTTGCGCGGCACCTTTGATGTCCACGTTTTGGCCTCCTAATCGAAGAGATTCCGCACGCTCTACGATGGTAACTTCAAAGCCAAAACGGTTCAGCCAAAAGGCTAAGGTGGGACCCGCGATGCTAGCGCCAGAGATGAGTATTTTTTTGTGGTTCATGAGAACAAAGAAAGAAGATCTGACTTTAAAAACGCAAAAGGACGCCATAAGTTTTAAAATCATTTCATAAATTGGCCTTATGCCCAATATCATCCCACACATCCACTTCAACGGTAACACCGAAGAAGCATTTGAATTTTACCGATCCGTTTTTGGCGGATCTTTTTCGCGCCTTATGCGATTTAAAGAATTGAACAATCCCGATTTCTCGTTCCCAGAAGAAGAGCAAAACAAGATTATGTTGATCCGTTTACCCATCGGAGAAAATGGCCTGTTATCAGGTAGCGATGTCCCTAATTTTATGGGGGTGGTGAGCGAGGAAGAGAACCGAAGTAAGATTGTCATTGCGGCCTCGACAAAAGAAGAAGCCGAAACTTTATTCAACGGATTATCAGCTGGCGGAACGGTAGAAATGCCGTTAGACGAAGGACCTTGGGGTACTTATTTAGGTACTTTCCGGGATAAGTTTGGGGTGGAGTGGATGGTGGAAACTACTGCTTCATAAAACTGCAAAATACAAAGTTTTGAACTGCCCCACTAGGCGTAACGTGATCTTCGCGTTTACACTCCAGGTTTTTGAAATCTGCCTGGACAAATTTCGCTTTCATTCCACCTTCGTCATATTGTTTGATTTCTAGTCCACTACACTTAGTGGGGCCATCCGTGGAAAAAGTTCCGATGATGACCATGCCGTCTACCGCATTTTTCACAATATTCAAATAGGTATCAATTTTAGACGGCTCGGTTTGGAAGTGAAAAGCGGCTCGATCGTGCCACACATCGTATTTCTCTTTAGGCTTAAAGTCCAAAATATCACAAACAATCCATGTGACTTTTTGGGCTTGTTTACCTAATCTTTCTTGCGCCCTACGAATCGCAGCTTCTGATATATCTAAAACGGAAAGATCCGTGTAGCCTTCTGCTAACAAAAAATCCACCAGGTTGCTGTCGCCGCCACCGATATCGATAATTTTCGCATTCTTGGGGATTTGAAACTGATGTATAAATGCCAAAGAGGCAGCAGGAACCTCCTGCGTCCAACTCACTTCAGTAGGCTTCTTCGTCTTGTAAATGGTTTCCCAATGTTCTTTTACGTCTGCTATCATACCGCAAATTTGGGTAAAACTTGCGTGTAAAAGTGTGACTTATGTCACCGGCTTACTTTACCGAACAGCGCTTCCTGTTTCTCCTTCTGAGCCACTAGCACGTGACCCTGAATACTAGCCTTTTTAGCATCCCATAAAGCGGGTATAGAAACTTTGCCTCGCGAAAGCGAATACATCCAGCATAAATCGATGAAATTAATAAAGAGATTCGCTCGATAAAAAGTGGACGCCTTTTCGATGATCAAAACCGCCAGAAAAAAACCAGCCAAAAGAAATAGAATGGATTCGATCCAAACTAAGGCTTTTGGCTGTTTGTAAAAATCGTTCATTCGTTATTTGTTATTCCAGCCATCGATAAATCCGGCTTTAATTTGATCGTAATTGGAAATAAAAGATGCAATTAAAATTACCCAAAGAATTAACTTCCAATTGTTCTTTACTAAGGTTTTCAAATCGGTGATAAATTGATTCATATCCGTGATTTTAATGGTGAAATTAAACTTGTTCTAATCTCCTTAACTCTGGCACCAAATTCCATTTGCAAATATGATCGTTACTTTTTTCTAATTTTTGACATCGGTGCGTCATTTAGACGACATTTGAGTGTTCGTGATGGAACTTAGGATAAAACAGATTTGATTACATCTCTAAAAATCAAGAAAAGATAAACCAAAACACCCAAGATAACTTCGTTTCGATACTTACTAAAGAATTGTTTCATATGAATTAAACGATTCGTTTACGCCCCATTATTACATACAATATTCCTGCTAAGGCGCCTAAAAATCCCATAAAAATAAAGGCAATCGTCCACATCACTTTTTCATTGGTATTAATTCTCACAGATCCCCAAACTTCCGATAAAGCAGAAACGATAAAAACACCATTGGCTACCATACCGATAATTAATAATGCATCAGCTCCGGGAAGATGCATAATCTTCATTAATGCGCCCACTATCTCAAAAGCTAAGCTAATTACAAAGCTCCATTTAACTACCGTTCCGAGGTTCATCTAATTTAGTCCGATTAAAAAGTTAAAGTAAAGGATTTGCCTCCACAAAACAAAAGTAAGAGCTTTAATGCTAAACCAATTGTCGCAAGAAATAATCTAAATCCTGAATTTTGGATTCGATGATATCCCAGACAATATCATAATCAATACCGAAATAATCATGTATCAATTTGTCACGAGTGCCGGCAAGTTTTTTCCACTCAATATGGTTATTGATTGACTTAAATTCGTCATCCAATTTTTTAGCAGCTTCTCCTATAATTTCTAGGCTTCTAACAACTGCACGACAAAGCACTTCGTCGTTAACAACGTCCGCTTTTGACTTATTATTCGTATGCTGTAAGATGAAAGATGTTTCAACAAGAATGTGTTGAACCAATTCGATATTAGAGGCTAACATTTTGAACCTCATTTAGAATATGAGGTCCAATAAACTTACTTAATGATTG
This sequence comes from Cytophagales bacterium, assembly GCA_028868395.1. Next base: position 5,870 of record JAGWUO010000067.1, read on the forward strand.
AGTGGTAACTATCTCCACTTTTCTGCCAAAAATCCCTTCTAAAAAGAAGGACAGATCCATAAAATTGTCAAAGCTCTTTTTAGCTGGGTCAAAATCAACTAATAAATCCACATCACTCGAATCCTTAATTTCCCCTTTGCTAAACGACCCAAAAATACCTAGGCTAGTCACCCCAAATAACTTTATCATCTCTCTGTTTTTAGAAAGTGCATTCAAAAGCTCTTTTTTAGTATGGATTTTTCCCTGGTTCATTACTCTAGCAAATTAGACATTAAAACCCTAGCTAGCAAAATTGTCTTGCCATTTATCAAACTCTTGATTTTGAACCCCTTAATCCATGATAATAAAACCCAATGAAATTATTTATCTTGTCATTCTAAACCTATCAAACCTATGAAAAAGCTATTTATTGCCATTCTAACCTGTTTGGCTTTCAATGCCATCGCACAAGATGGAACGATTTATCCGCTGGAAGCACCTAAGGAGCCTAATGCGATACCCTTAAATACGGGTTCTGTAAAGGATCAGCCGGCACCTGAAACATGGTTTCGCCAGTGGGGTGATCCCATGGCGCGGAATATTTCCAAAGCTACTTTAACGCCATTCTTCCCTGAAAAGGGCAAGGCAAATGGGGCTGCTGTTATTGTGGCGCCGGGTGGGGGATATCGTTGGCTTTCGATGGGAAATGAGGGCTGGGAGGTGGCTGAGGCTTTGGCCAAAAAAGGAATTACCGCTTTCGTTCTAAAATACCGCTTATTCCCAACCCCAGAAAAGTTAGATGACTTTACCGCTTGGATGAACCGCCCGCGTCCTGCACCGCAAAAGACAGACAGCACCGCAAAAAATACGAATCCAATGGCACAAATGGATTTGTCGAATCAATTAACTGACGCAGAAGCGGCCTATGCGATGATCATCAAAAACGCTGCAGCATGGGGCGTGGATACACAAC
>JAGWUO010000068.1 GCA_028868395.1 Cytophagales bacterium
GGTGAATTTGAAAGAGCTATTAGGTTAATCGCCTTCGGCTTAGTCATCGCTACGCGATTTAGTCACCTACGGTTTAGTCACGACTTTGTCGTTTAGTCATCGCTACGCGATTTAGTCGTCACTTCGTGACTTAGTCACCTACGGTTTAGTCGGCACTGCTGCGCAGCGATGTCGTTGAGTCATTTTAAGAATTAGGAGCTCGCTGGAAGGCGGGCTTTTTTGTTTTTCGGGATTATCAGTTTGTTGATAGGGATGGCCTGGCTATTTTGTTACCTTTATCGAACCACTATATAAATAAATTCATGAATCCGATTACATTCAAGAAACAGATAGATGCAATTCATAAAGCAACCGCTCTGGCCACGAAATCACGTGAATCAGCTATACTCTTTCTGACTAAATCGGGAATATTGAAAAACCTTCCTAAAGCGAAAAGGGTAACCTCTATCTCTAGATTGAGATAATCCCGGATTGGGCTATTTTCCGAATTAAATTTAAAAATTTGACAATTAATGTAATAAAATATAGTGTAATTCGGAATAAATCCGAATTATATAATTAATTTTGACATATGGATGTCAGAACACTTTTAGCAGATTATGCGGATCAGCCTATAAGCACGCAGATTTTACTAACAATTTTGAAGGATTATAATAGGCCCTATGATAAAATCATGGAATTGATGAGTCAGGGGGATTTAATTCAGTTAAGGAAGGGCCTGTATATGACGAGTACTTTAATAAACTCGAGTAGACCTGAGCCATTTCTGCTAGCGAATCATTTGTATGGTCCTAGTTATGTTTCTCTTGACTCAGCTTTGTTTTATTGGGGGTTTATACCTGAGCGTGTTTTTGAAATAACGAGTGTTACGAGTAAACTTTCGAAAAGATCTACTGTTGAAAACACGGTTTTTAGCTTTACTCATTTGCCTTTGGCCTATTATCCGGTAGGGATAAAATCTGTCCGTTTAACTGAAAAACAAACAGTTTTAATCGCGAGTCCTGAAAAGTGTATATGCGATAAAGTGATTACGACTGCCGGAGTAAATCTAAGGAGTAAGAAACAAGCCATGGCCTTTCTTATCCAAGACCTAAGAATGGATAAAGATCGCTTGAGAGAATTGAATTTACGGGAGATGGTCAAGTGGTTATCAGTTTGCCCTAAAGAGGCTAGTATAAAGAATATAATCGAAGCAATAGCAGAATTATGATAAAGGAATGGATTGAATCCTATGAGCCTAAAAATATTCAAGACACCGAACAGGCGTTGCGAGAGATCATGCAGGAAATTGCTTTGGCAGGCTTATACAGAGCTAATTTTTTCAAACATGCTGCATTTTATGGCGGTACTGCCTTGAGAATTTTTCACGGATTGAACCGATTCTCTGAAGATTTGGACTTTTCCTTATTGCAAAAGGATCCTGATTTTGAATTCGATTATTATTTTAAATCAATTGTGGATGAGTTTCAAGCTTTGGGAATAAAGGTAAGTTTGAATCAAAAAATGAAATCCACGATTTCTTCTATTGATTCTGCCTTTTTGAAATCAGATACACTCTGGAGTGAATTGATATTTGAAGATACGATTCCTCAGATCAAACTCTCGATAAAGCCAAGCATTAAAATTAAGTTGGAAATTGATACGAATCCGCCGCTTCGATTTAGCACCGAAAATAAACTCCTGACTAAACCATTCTCGTTTTACGTTAACTGTCTTACACTTCCAGATCTGTTTGCCGGTAAAATGCATGCGCTTCTTTTTCGAAAATGGAAGACTAGGGTTAAAGGCCGAGACTGGTATGATTTAGACTGGTATATAAAAAAAGGGGTAAATATTAGCTTAAGTCATTTTTGCCAAAGAGCGATTGAGAGCGGAGACTGGGCTCAAGAATCGATGACAAAAGATCAATTGCTTGAATTACTAGCGTTAAAAATCACATCCTTAGATATCAATAGAGTAAAAGAGGACGTCATTCGTTTTATTCCTAATCCACAGGAGTTAGAAATTTGGTCTCAAGAATATTTTCAGCAATTAGTTGAGAGGCTGGAAGTGAGTTAATAGAGCTCGCTGGAAGGTGGGCTTCTTTGTTTTTCGGGATTATCAGTTTGCAGATAGGATTTTGAAGTAAATGGAAGTACTTTTCGGTGCTATTAATATACTATTGGCAACCCTAAAAATAGTACTCATTTTGTTTACATAATTTGTAAACTTTTGTTATATTTACTAAAGCATGAAGGTAATTGAGGTAAGGACTGGTCATGTGATTTTGGTAGAAATAATTCCTGCAGAATTGTCTGATTTAAAAAGTGGGAACTTTCATTTCGATTGGTTTCAAGAGGTAAATCATCTAGTTTATAAATTACAAGTTGTAAAAACGAAAGAAATACTTGGCTTACTGTCATTAGAAGTATTTTATAAAGAAAGATTTATAAAAATTAGATTGCTAGCTGTGTCTCAAGATAACAAAGGGAAGAATAAAAAATTTGATGATGTTGCAGGCAATCTCATCGCTTTTGCTTCAAAATTAGCGGTATATAATTTTGCAGAAGATGCTTGTGTTGTGATTAGGCCTAAAACATTGGTAAGTAAGCACTATCAAGAAAAATATAAAATGAAACAACAGGGCAGATTACTTAGCCTGGAGGTGCCTGAAATTTTGGAAGTGATAAATAGGTTTGACCATGATAATTGAAAACTTTACGATAGATCCAGAGAGTTTATTAGACTCTCGAGATAGCTCCCGAGTGGATGAGGAAAAGGAATTAAAGGCTCTTTCAAAGGCACGCGCCATAAGAAAGCGCAATCTAGGAGCACATGATATTATGCGTGCTCGTTTACTTCAATTAAAATTGAAAATGGAAGAATTTTTGTCATCCAACTCAAATAGTACGAAAAGTCAATTCCCTGTATTTTTGGAATATTATGTGGATACCATTTACCCTAAAAGAAAGCTCTTTGCTCAGGATATTGATGTAAATCCGATTAGTTTAAGCCAGGTCATAAATAACCATAGAGAACCCAAGGAGGAATTTATTCTAAGACTTATTATTCATTCAGAGAAAGTATTTAAAAACGTTTGCCACTTTCAAAGCAATACCTGGCTCGAAGTCTTTTTAAAAGATAAATTTATGGAGACTATTTCTTCTGAAAAGAAATGGCGTAAAGAAGAGGGCAAACACGTTAGGGTTTTTGAACTAGTTTAATGAGATTTTTCAATAACTCGCATAAATCAAACTGCCTAAATCCTGTACGGATTTTATTTGCTTTGTTTGCCCCTTTGGAAATCCATAATAGGCGGTCATAGTTAGATAGGGATTGATTTTTTCTGGGTAAAATCGATAGCCGTGATCGCCGGTTAAAATAATCTTGAATTTTTGGGATTGGATTAGGGGCAGAATTAAATGTGTATAGACGTGTTCATTCGTGAACTGCCAAAAATCGAGGTAGTTGCTTACTTTGTCTTGGTAAGGAGAGGGTAGATAGGATTTAGAGCCTATGTAGTACAAAGGCGGATGTGGCATGAGTAGGTGCAGGTAGAAAAAGGTCTTACGGCTGGAGAGGCGCGTTATTTTACGGGCTGCTTGCTCTACGATCGATCGGTTATGAATGGCTTGTTTTTCGTCTGGTGTGAGGAGGTAGAGAAGGCTAAACATCGATTTGGAGAAAAGATGCTTTATGAAATTCGCTTGTTTCTCCTCCTTTTCATAGTAGTAGATCTTAGAGTAGGCTTGGGTTTTTCCTACATCGAAGATTCCCCCGTTATAACAAACAATTCCTTTCTTTTCTAAATCTGCTAATAAAGAAGATTGCCGCAATAAACGAATGGCGGTAGGCGCTTCTATGTTCGCATCTGTTAATGCTAGATTGTAGTTAAAAAGGGATGCGAGACTATTTACGGTAGCTTTATTTTTACTAGAAGAGGAAGTAGAGACTTTCCAACCAGTGGCTTGTAATTGTTTGCTGAATTGCATAGGCATCGTATCGTGTGTATAGCGCGCTAATTCACTGGGGGAGGCGTATTCGTCAAGGATGATTAATACCACAGGTTTGGTATGTAATCGCTCAATGGGTAGTAGATGACGAGCGAATGTTATTGTAGCAGTTTTATGTGGCATAATTGAACTAATGAGCAGGATGAGGCTAAAAATGCCTAAAAATACGTTGATCAGATAGGCACGGTTATTGCGTTTCTTCAACAAGAAGTAGTTCGACGCTAAGATGACTAGCCAGCTGAAGGGTAAAAAATACCGCGCACGGATGGTGGGGAGGTGGACAAAAAAGGCATTGAATTTACTCCAGATTTGGATCAGGGGTTGGTAATAGAGCAACAAAATCAAACTAGGAACGACCAGGATACTTAGGTCTACTTCTAGGCGATTCAATAGCTCCGTTCGCGTCTTTTGGTAACCAATTTCCAAGAGCACTACACTGAAAAACAATATTATAAAGGGGATTCTGTCAGGATAGGTGGCGGGCAGATAGAACAAGTAAGGCAGGAAGACCAAGCTCAACAGCACCGATGTACGGAAAGGAATGGCTGATTTTATCCCCATTTCTCTACCAAATAAAGGGTGCGCACAGACTTGTCTAAAGTCTTCTGCTGTAAAATGGTAAATTTCCGCTGAATTATTTCTTCGAACTCCTCTTTACTAGGATAGTAGCGCGGATTATTTTGTAATAATTGATTGACTTTTCGATCTGATTTCTCAATGAATTCAATGAGTACATAACGGTTTGAAAAATCATAGACTAAATCTGTGATCAACTCAAAAGGAATCAGTTTCGTTAAAGCTAAATGATGTACAAGGGCTAGAGCAAGCACTAGGTCTGATTTAGCCCGCTTAAAAATAGAGGGGTGCTCTTTTCCTAATAAACCAAAGTCAGGACTGGTTTGAGATAAATCCCCTAATAGCGCATGAAGTTTTTTGTTGCCTGTTTCTGTTATCTTTTTCTCGATTTCATCAACGCATTTTTTGTCAAATTCCAAGGCAATCACCCGGTCCGCATAAGCGCAGGCTAGTTCAGCGAATTTTCCTGTGTTTGCCCCTAAATCCAATACCGATTTTATGGGGCATGATTGTAGATAGGCTTTGACCGTTTCCTGTTTGTCCTGTAGGTATTCCTCCGTCTCAATGTCGATGTCGTAGTATTCCGACCAATAATCCGTGTACTGGTGATAAGTATCCCATTTTTCGAGAGTGCCTTTGATCAGGTGAAACATTTCGAACAATTTCTCGCGCGTAAAGCCTTTTGACTGATCTTTTTGAAGGCCATGCTTTACATAAGATTTGGCATGCAGATGTATATGCAAAAGACAGCTCAGGTTGAGGTAGGATTTCAGGGGTAAGTTTTGGCTGATAAAATCCAAAGGCAATCCCTGGTGATTCGCTAACGTCATGCGTCCCCACCGCATACCCCGGTAATGCATCAAAGTAAAGGGGCCAAGCATTTCCTCACAGAATTGCCTATAGGCGACCCAATAGTTAGGTTCCTCGAAAAAGGCAAAAGAGCTGGTATCAAATAGCAGCGCTTTCCCGCCTTGCAGACAAAAATTATAAGGGGTGGCGTCCTTCAAAATCATCCCATATTTTAGCGAGATGAGATTAATGTCTACATAAGCTAAAAGAACTTTTCTCCACTGCGAATAACACCATTCAAACGGTAAACTCAGAAAATCAATTTGTTCCGGATAAAGGATTTTATAGGCTTTATGCTCTGTAGGCATTTCTACCTCTACATGCGGATTGAGTAAGTGCGATTGGATTAATTCCGAATAGAGGCCAGAAGTCATCAAGTGCTCATATTCAGCTTGATACTCCGGTAAAATGGCACGGTAAAAGACGCCTTCTTGTTGAAAAACACGGGCTGAATAATCTTTGTATGAAAAATTTTCAGGGCTTATTCCGTTCATTTTTCCTTCTTTCTAAATAGGTTTTTGACGAATAAAATCACCCGCTTGTAAAATACAATGATCGTTAACAGGCCAGATAAGAGCGCTTGAAAAATCAAACTTCCGGCTCCGGGATCGATATAGGCTAGGTGCAGTAAGGACTTCATAGAGGTTCAATTTAATCAATTGCCTATTAATAAGCATTTATGAACCCTAAGATAGGTAAAAGTAGTCGACAATTGCATTTGTTTAGTCGACGATTTTCCCCCGCTCAATAAATTATCAATCATCTTATTAAATAAAATAGTAATTTTATAGACTGGTTTTCTGTCTTCGGACTAGACCTAAATAAATTAGAGATGAAAGCATTCCGCATACTTATATTATTGATTCTGGCAATTCCCGTTTTTGCCCAGGAGATTCCGGTAGACGTTAATAATTTTAGCGATCAGCAAATAGCACAGATTATGGTGAAGTACCAGTTACAGGGGAAAACACCGGATGAGATTTCCCAAGTGTTAAAAGAGAAGGGTGTTCCTGCAGATCAAATCATCATTCTAAATCGTCGTATTGCTTCTTTAGATCCTTTAACGGGGGTTTCTCAGAATGCGTATAAGACCAAAACAAAGGACGAAATTACCGTTCCGCGTAAGCGGGTACAAGTGCTGGGGCCCTCCACGCCTCCTTCTGGTTTGCGCGTTTTCGGTTCTGAGATTTTTGAAAATCAATACCTTAGTTTCGAACCTAATTTGACTATCTCCACTCCCCGTAATTACGTAATAGGTGTAGGAGACGAGTTAATTGTGGATATTTATGGCTTAAGCGAGAGCACGAAAAAGCTGAAGGTCAGTACCGAGGGCTTTATTCGTTTCCCTAATTTAGGGCCTATCAAAGTGAGCGGTTTGACGATCGAAGAGGCGCAAGT
>JAGWUO010000069.1 GCA_028868395.1 Cytophagales bacterium
TTGCGCGGAACATCCACTTTAATGTGCGTGCGTATTCCATTCAAGCCAATTCGCTTGCTACGCACAATCTCATCCTTCATAAATTGATCCGAAGGAAAGGTGTAGAAACCCGTTGGGTGGTAGCTTTGGTCTAAGGCTAACTGAACATAAATTGGCTTGTTATTCAATCCAATATACGGAATCTTCGAACCGGATAAATTCACCACGGAAATTTTCCGCATACCGAAATAACCGTTCACAATATCATTTCCTGATTGAATAGTCAGGCCGTATAAATACGGATCTTCTAAGGACCATAAGTGCATTGCTTTCACGGCTATATCTGCGATACCCTCTTGTTTCCCGGCTGGGATCAAAACCGATGCCGTTTGTCCATTCGACAAGGTAATTTTTACGTCCTGATTTTTCAAAGCTGGAGCTCCCAGGTAAACTTTCACTTGGGCTTTTTTCGCGTCTATATCCGGATTAACTGCATAATGATCGATAAAATTTTGGCCTCTTGCCTCTAAATAAACCGTTTGCCAAATCCCGCGCGCATTCCCATACCCTTGCTTTCCATAGAGCGTAAACATCCGACGCTTGTCATCCACGCGAACCGAAATCTGGTGTATAGAACCAGGTTTCACCCCCACTAATTCAGCATCGAAGGGCGTGTAACCGCCTTGGTGTTTACTGATTTGAACTCCATCTAAAAATAAGGTTGTCTCCCAATCTGAGGCACCAATGTTGATAAAGATACGTTTACCGGTCCAAGAAACTGGAATTTTAATTTCCTTGTGGTACCAGGCCACATCCGCCTCATCTTTCACCTCTGATAGAGGCGAGCCCCATGGAAATGGCACGAGAATTTTCTTCGCATAGCGACTAGGAGCCGTTAAAGAAGAATCAAACGTGAAGTCCCAATAGCCATTTAGATTCAGCCATTGACCCCGTTGTAGGTCAGGGCGTGGGTGTTCTGGAAGTGGTTGATTTCTTTGAGCTAGTGCACAGAAAGATAATCCTGTTAACAGGAGTAGGAAGATTTTTTTCATAGGTTTAGATTTGGCTAACTCGCTAGAGAGCTTACAAATTTGGCAAAAAATCCGGGATATTTATCAAATAAGCGTAATTTTACAGAATGAGTGAATTAGCGGAATTAAAGAAAAAAATCCCAACCCAGGTAGCTGTGTTAGGAGGAGGAAGCTGGGCAACAGCATTAGTAAAAATCCTTTCTGAAAACAATGTGAAAATTAAGTGGTGGATTCGCCGAAAATCGGACGTTGAATTCATCCGTAAATACAATCACAATCCAAGCTATTTGACGGACGTGGCCATCAATCCACGTAAAGTGAAGACCTACAGTAAGATGGTCGATGCACTGGCTGGCGCCGAATACATCATTTTAGCCGTTCCTGCTGCTTTCATTCCAAGTACATTAAAAGACCTCAACAAAAAACATTTCGAAGGCAAAAAAGTGGTTTCTGCCATCAAGGGTATGATTCCAGAGGAGAACCTGTTAGTGACGGATTGGATGGAACGTGCGTTTAATTTGCCTTTAGGCCAAACTTGCGTTATTGCTGGCCCTTGCCACGCGGAAGAGGTCGCGCTAGAGAAACAATCGTATTTAACGATTGCTTCGCCAGATTTAAGTTTAGCACAATCATTCTCCAATCTTTTGAATAGCCGCTTCTTGCAAGCTCACGCTATCCAGGATTTGTATGGAGTAGAATACTGTGCGGTTATTAAGAACATTGTGGCGATGGCCTGTGGTATTACGCGCGGGTTGGGTTTTGGGGATAACTTCCAGGCCGTACTGGTGAGTAATGCGATGCAAGAAATTAAGATTTTTTTGGATGTCGTATATCCTGAGAAAAACCGAGATTTGAATAGCTCTGGCTATCTGGGTGATTTATTAGTGACGGCTTATTCACAGTTTTCGCGTAATCGTACTTTTGGCAATATGATCGGTCGCGGGTATTCTGTAAAATCTGCGCAAATCGAAATGAATATGATCGCGGAAGGCTATTATGCCGTACGCAGTATCTACAGCATCTCGCGCCAGCACTATATTAAATTGCCCATCATTGAGGCGGTATATAATATCGTGTACGAAAAAGCGAATCCGATGCTGGAGATGAACAAGCTGAAAGGTTTCTTAAAGTAAGAAGGAGCGAATTAGTTCGGCTGTTTTGGCCAAAGATTCCGACGACGGCTTCATCTTCTCCTGCGAGAAATTAATGTCTAGCATCCGGTTCATGGGCACTAAATGCACGTGTGCATGAGGCACTTCTAAACCAATCACCGCTACCCCTACTCTTTTGCAAGGAATCGCCTTCTTAATTGCTGGAGCGATTGTTTGAGCGAATTTCATTAAGTCCCCCAGCAATTCAGGTTCTAAATCAAAGATATAATCGATTTCTTGTTTTGGAATTACCAGCACGTGGCCTTCCACTAAGGGCATCACATCTAAGAAAGCCAAAAAACGATCATCTTCCTTAATCAAATGACAAGGAATCTCTTTGTTAACTATTTTGGTAAATATCGTGCTCATCTTACTCGATACGTTTTAAATTGCATTTAGTGATCGGCTTAATAATCATCGGTACTTTTTCTAGTTTTACCGCATCCGAATCCAAGCCAAAATACTTGTCCTCCGAATGTGTAAACTGCTTCACGAAGAAATAGGCCTTCATCACCATTCGATCTAATAGAGGTAATTCGTTATCGAAGGATAAGAATTTCTCCAAAACAACGAAACGGAAATCACCAATCACGTTTTGCTCATTCAAAGATTTGTAACGGGAGGTGATATCCACTTCCCCGCGAGAAACCATCTCTTCTACTACCTTACGGAAGTATAAATTAATGCGTTGCTCGACTTTGAAACCTAGCTTAAAGTTTACCTTAATGATGTCATCCGGTTCAATCACCGTCACCTTGTACTCCATTGCATACGGATCATCTAAGGTATCCACGTGCACAAACCAATAGATATCCGCACGTTTAGGACGTCTTTGGAAAATAGAATAAATAATCTTCGACTCAATATCCGTCACACGACCCGCATTGGACATAAATACTAAGTGCGTCGCATATTTAGGAATCGTCTCATCCTTACTCAACTCTTTTAATGGCTCGATATAATCGGATAACTTCTCGTATTCCGTTAATTTCTTTTTGATTCTTGTCGCTCTAAACCACACCCACATGATTATGATAATGATGCCGGCGATGAATAAGGAGACGTAACCACCATGCCAAAACTTCTGTAAGTTGGCTACTAAGAATGACCCTTCTAAAGAAACGTAAACGGCCAAGAATAATAGTATCCACCACATATCTATTTTCTTGATATGTAGGTAATAGGCCATCAAAGAAGTGGTCATCAACATAGTCAATGTGATAGCAAGCCCATAAGCTGCCTCCATGTTAGCTGATTCCTTAAACCACAAAACCACGCCAACGCAGCCTAACCATAACATAATGTTAATGGATGGAACATAAATCTGTCCTTTTTGATCCGAAGGATATACCAATCGAACACGTGGCCAAAAGTTCAGACGAATCGCCTCCGAAATCAAGGTAAACGAACCTGAAATCAAGGCTTGAGAAGCGATAACTGCCGCAGCCGTCGCAATCATGATACCCGTAAACAAAAACTCTCGAGGCAATAATTCAAAGATTGGTTTACGAACCCCTAACAAAGCTCCTTCGTGTGCTAACAACCAAGCCCCTTGCCCAAAATATTGTAAAATCAAGGCAATCTTCACAAAAACCCAGCTAATTCGGATATTCTCTTTACCACAGTGACCTAAGTCAGAATACAAAGCCTCGGCTCCAGTCGTACATAAAAATACGGCTCCCAACGTCCAGAAACCAGCAGTACCTGCTTGATGAGTAGTCAGCAATTCCCAAGCATACACCGGAGACAATGCTCTGAAGATCGACCAATCTTGGGCTATCCAGATTAATCCAGTCAAGCCCAACATGGAGAACCACAATAACATGATAGGGCCAAAAAGCTTCCCTACGACCTTTGTACCAAAGATTTGGAAAATAAACAACACCGATAAAATGACAATCACGATAGGCACGGTATCCGTTACAAACGGAGTTCCATCCTTGTGGTGAAGCATTTTTAATCCTTCAATCGCGGAAGAAACCGAGATAGGAGGCGTAATAATACCATCCGCTAGCAAAGTTGCTCCACCAATAATGGCTGGTAAAGTTAACCATTTCGCATGGCGTCTTACTAATGCAAAAAGGGCAAAGATCCCGCCTTCACCCTTATTATCTGCCCGTAAAATTAAGATGACATATTTTAACGTTGTCTGTAAGGTCAACGTCCAAAAAATACAGGATAATCCGCCTAGAACGGTTAAAGAATTAATCGGATTATCTCCAATGATTGATTGCATTACATACAATGGAGAAGTTCCAATGTCCCCGTAAATGATACCCATCGCCACTAATAGACCGGCAGCGGTGGCTTTACTTTTGTGTTTGTGTTCCATTATTAATCTCTAGGGAGTAAAAGTCTTATCAAGCGGCTTTGTTTATCTTAAAAATTAAATGCAATAAATGCACAAAATTGTACTATTTGTATCTGTTTTCTTGAAATATTTCAAGAAACGGATGCAAATATAGATTTAATTTCCTGATAATGAATATCCTTTGGAATTAATTTAAACGATACGTATCCACTGATTCTCCGGGCTCGATTTTTAGCACGCGAGTGAGGACTAATAGGACTAATTTTCTGGAAGCCAGCCACATAGGAATTTGGGCTTGTTGAGCTAATTCAGCAAGGGTAATTTGGCCATTCTGCCGTACATAATCTAATAGGAAACGCTCGATGTCACCGTAGGCGAAACTGATGCCGTCATCGTTTTGGCGACGTAATATTTGCTTCATTTCCTTGCTCGCCTGAATGGTGCGGTCTTTGACGCGAACATAGCAAATGGGATGTGGATCTGTATCTAATTGCACAAAATGCGGCTTGTCTACACTTTCATAGACTTGATAGACCAAAACCTCTCGGCCATTATCCAAGCGAATTCGATAGGCTCGATAAGTGAAAACAGGAAAACAATATTTCTCAATCGCTCGCTCCAGTAAAAATTGCTCTTCCTCTGCAAATTTGACACCCTCAATCACCCCGGCATCGCTGACGCCCACAAATAAATGACCTCCCTCGGTATTAGCGAAAGCCACTAGTTCCTTGATAATTTTCTCCGGGAACTTCACTTTCATCTTGAACTCTAATCGAATACCCTCTCCGTGGCGTACGAGATTTCGCAGATTTCGAAGGTCGAGCAAATTCTCCTCCTCATCTCCTAAGGGCATATCCAATAAAATCTCTGATCCGATGCGCATTACACCCTTAATTTAGGAATTATTTTTTTATTTACTTAGTATAGTTATTCAATAGACAATATGTACCTTTGTGAAAATATCACGTTATGGTTCCCGCAAACCTAGAAAAAGAACTCCTTTCTCGATCATTACCTGAACGAATTCAGTTTATCGCTGACTACTTCGCTGGTGAAAAAATCGTTTTTTCTACCTCTTTTGGACAAGAAGATCAAGCGATTACGCAAGCCATTGCTAGCATAAAAGCGAACATCGAGATCTTTACCTTGGACACCGGACGTCAATTTCAAGAATCATACGAATTGATGGATTTAACCATCAAAAAATACGGTATTTCGCTTCAAACCTTTTTCCCTAACACTTCCGCGGTGGAAGCCTTAGTGGCAGAAAAAGGATTTAACTCCTTTTACACCTCCATAGAGAACCGAAAAGAGTGTTGTTTTGTTCGAAAAATGGAGCCTTTAAATAGAGCTCTTCAAGGAGCGAAAGTGTGGATTACCGGTTTAAGAGCAGAACAATCTGACAATAGGGCAGATATGCCGATTGTAGAATGGGATGAAAATCGCCAATTATTCAAGATCAATCCCTTAATCGATTGGAGCTTTAGTCAATTAGAGAATTACTTACAAGAACATAAAATTCCCCAAAACCCCTTGCACAAGAAAGGGTTCATTTCCATCGGATGCGCTCCCTGTACGCGAGCCATTTCGGAGGGAGAACATCCACGTGCGGGTCGTTGGTGGTGGGAGAATTCCCAAAAAGAATGTGGTTTACACGCCTAAGTTATGCAGACAATACAAGACAAAATCGGTCATTTCCCTCGCCAACTAGAGGATGAATCCATCTACATCCTGCGAGAGGTGGCAGCGCAATTCGAGCGTCCTGCCTTACTTTTCTCGGGTGGAAAGGATTCCATTACCTTGGTTCGCTTAGCCCAAAAGGCCTTCTTCCCAGGTAAAATCCCTTTCCCTCTAGTCCATATTGACACGGGACATAATTTCCCAGAGACGATTGAATTCCGGGATTGGCTAGCAAAAGAAACGGGCGCTGAATTAATCGTGCGCTATGTGCAAGATTCCATCGATCAGGGCAAGGCCAAAGAAGAATCAGGCAAATATGCCTCACGCAATGTACTTCAAACAGTCACACTTTTAGATACCATCGAAGAATTCAAATTCGATGCCTGCATCGGTGGGGCGAGACGCGATGAGGAAAAGGCGAGAGCAAAAGAGCGAATTTTTTCGGTGCGCGATGATTTTGGACAATGGGATGCGAAGCGACAAAGACCTGAATTATTCGATATGCTGAACGGCCGCATTGCGGTAGGAGAAAACGTGCGCGTGTTCCCTATTTCGAACTGGACGGAATTAGATGTTTGGAACTACATCAAAGAAGAGAAAATGGAGATTCCTAGCATCTACTATTCTCATAAACGTCAAGTAATCGAGCGTGATGGGATGCT
>JAGWUO010000070.1 GCA_028868395.1 Cytophagales bacterium
TTTGCACCTGTACCCACAGAGCAGCTCATGTGACGAACTGCGACACAACCTTGACCGAAAGAACTAGACGTAAATACTCCTACACATAGGAGTGCGAATAAAATATTTTTCATTTTGCTTAATTTTTAAAATAATACACAATGTCCTGGGACAGAAATGTCCTAGGCTAAAAAGGAATCAAAGAAAAATTAAGCTTGCCGTGGGGGCGAGAAAAAATCAGACGAAATGTCTCGAGTAGATAAAATAGGATGAACAGGAGCTTCGATTGAAACAGGCCATTCCAAAATATAAAGAACCCAGCCAGATGACTGAGCACAATATTCTTTAACAAGGGTATTAATTAATTTTGTCTTTGCAGGAGTAGAACCCGGCTCATCACTTAAATGCTCATTGACTTGCTCCGCTAAATCAAAGAAGTTCTCACGCGCATTGCGGTCTTTCACCATCACCGTCACCAACGTATCATTTTCTACCTTGCGCTCCTTCATTTCGTAGAATTCATCGCCTTGGCGAACAGAACCCTCTACTTCTTCTGAAGACACCCAGTCCGTTTGGTAAGGTAAATTAATCGGAATTTTAACAACTACCGTCTCTTCTGTTTCCGGATCTATCGCAACGGTGTTGCCCTCCGATAAATACTGCAATGCGAAACCGCCTGCTTGGTAAAGCAGAACAGAGAATAGCATTATGGCAAGTATTTTCTTCATTTAAAGGCAAAAATAGGCTATTTTTCAATAACGGTACCTAATTCCTGGGAAATATTTTTCTGAATTTCCTTCAAACGGATGAATTCAAGCAATACTTCGTCCATTTCAGAGGAATCAGCACTCAACGAATCCAATTTGCTTAAAATCTCTTGTAAATGCTGATCGTTATATACTTTTCGCAAACGCAGAACATTTTTATACGCTAAATCTTCCAACATTTCTTCGTCGGTATTCACGCGAATCTCGTGCTTATCTTTCCATTCAGATGAAACAGAATGCTTATCAGAAGAGATATTAATCGAGAAAGATTGAATCTCCTCGTCAGCATGATGCAAAAAGAAATCGGGCTTAGGTGCACGTTGAGCTGCAAATTCTTGTTTACATAAATCCAGAATGCGGATAAATAGAGGGGTTTGAAAAACGGTTCCTTCTAATTCATCGATTAAATAATGGACTACGGTTAAACCTGGAGCTTTTTCTGGATTGATTTCTAAATGCCCATAATTAATTAAAAGCCGTACACATTCTAATTCTTGGTAATAGGCCAAATTTTGCACCTCTACCGGCTGATCTGCAGGAACAGGTTCGATTAAATCACGTACCTCTGCATATTGCTGCGCAGAAATTTGTTGAGGATCTGAACTTGCTCCTTTGATTTTTTTCAGCTGAATCTTATTCAATTCCGCTAAAAGCACGTCCTCATCCATCCGCATCATTGTCGCCGTCTTTTGAATGAAAAGACTACGCTGAATCGCATCCGGAATTTTCGAAATGGACTGAACCATTTCCTTTATCATTTCGGCCTTCTTGAAAGGATCGTCACCTGCTTCTTCTTTGAACAAATTCGCTTGGAAAGAGATCACATCCTTCGCTTCCTTCTTAATATAGTCAATGAAGGCCTCAGAACCGATCTTACGTACAAAGGAGTCTGGGTCGTTTCCTTCCGGAAAAACAACCAAATTCACCTGCAAGCCTTCCTCTAAGATCAGATCCATCCCACGCAAGGCAGCCTTGATACCCGCCGAATCCCCATCGTAAAGAACGGTAACGTGCTGAGTAAAGCGACCAATTAATTTGATCTGCTCGATGGTTAAAGAAGTACCTGATGATGCCACCACGTTTTTTATTCCTGCTTGGTGCAAGGAAATAACATCGGTATAACCCTCAACTAAGTAGCAAACGTCTTTAGCCCGGATCTCATTCTTCGCTTGTGAGATACCATATAAAGTGGCTGACTTGTGGTAGACTTCCGTTTCCGGAGAGTTCAAGTATTTCGCCTGGTTCTTCGCGTCGTTTCGTAGGATACGCGCACCAAAAGCAATAATCTTACCTGACACATTGTGAATCGGGAAGATAACACGGTTACGGAAACGATCGTAGACCTTTCCATCGTCGTTCTTTTGAGTAACTAAACCCGCTTTTTCAATGATTTCTTGAGAAAAACCCTGTTTTAGGGCTGCTTTCAAGAAAGCATCCCAAGCTTCAGGGCTATAACCTAAGTCAAAGGATTGCAAGGTGGCATCCGAGAAGCCGCGCTCTTTAAAGTAAGGAAGAGCGATGGATTTGCCTTCGTCTGTCTCGTATAATTGTTTTTTGAAGAATTCTTTTGCGTATTCGAGGATGATTAAAAGACTTTCGCGCTCGTTTTGACGAACGAGCTGGTCGTCTGTCATTTCCTCTTCTTGGATGTCGATGCCGTATTTTTTGGCCAAATGACGCAAAGCCTCCCCATAGCCCAGGCCTTCCATATCCATGACAAAGCGAACAGAATCGCCGGCTTTTCCACAACCAAAACATTTGTAGATTCCCTTCGCTGGGGAAATAGAGAAAGAAGGAGTTTTCTCTCCATGGAAAGGACAGCAAGCCCAATAGTTCGCGCCTTTCTTCTTAATCGTTACATAATCCCCGATCACGTCTGCGACCGCAGCCGTTTGCTTTATTCGCTCAACGGTTTCGGGATCAATGCGCATATTACAATAATAAGCCGGCTAGCGTTGCTGATAAATAAGAAGCCAAAGTACCTGCAATCAAGGCCTTGAAGCCTAGTTTAGCTAAATCGGAACGACGTGATGGCGCTAATTCACCGATACCACCGATTTGGATAGCAACCGATGAAAAATTCGCAAAACCACACAAAGCAAAACTCGTAATCGCAATTGTTTTAGGATCCAATGTTGCTTTCAAGTGCACCATATCTAAATAGGCTACGAATTCATTCACCACCATTTTCTTTCCCATCAAGGCACCCGCCACTTCTATATCTTGTGCTGGAACACCCATGGCAAAAGCGAAAACGGAGAATACCTTTCCTAAAATCGTGTTCATTGACAATTCTGGATAATTAACCCAGGCTCCAATGTGTCCTAAACCTAAATCCACTAAAGCAATCAAGGCGATAAAACCGATCAACATTGCGATCACATTCAAACCCACTTTCAAACCCTCACTAGCCCCTGCCGCAATCGCATCCACTAAATTCGCATGCGTTTTAGACAATTCTAGTTTCACTTCTCCTTCCGTCTCCGATTTTTCTGTTTCCGGAAACATAATTTTTGAGATGACTAACGCACCAGGTGCCGCCATTAAACTAGCTGCTAATAGATAGGCTGCAGGAACGCCTAAAGAGATATAAACCGCCATAACACCCCCGGCGATACAGGCGAATGAACCCGTCATGGAAGCCATCAACTCTGAATTCGTCATATTTTTCAAATACGGCTTGATCATAATTTGAGCTTCTACTTGCCCTACAAAAGTGGATGCCACATTTGAAAGTGCCTCTGCCCCACTCACACCCATAAGCCAATGAACGCCTTTTCCCATGAAGGAAACGACACGTTGTAAAATGCCCAGATGGTAGAACATATTCACTAATACGGCCACAAAAATGATCGTAGGAACTACCTTGAAGAAGAAAATATAATCGTTTCCTGGACCGAAAGCCTTAATCATCAAATCACGATTCACTAAAGAACCAAATACGAATTGTGCTCCTTTATCTGCTTGACCTAATAAGGTGTTGATGGAATCGCCTAACCACTGGAAGAGGTTTTGGCCTACTTCAGTCTTTAAAATAAACACCGCTAACAAAACTTGCATTAAAAGACCCACGCCTACCGTCCGGTAATTGATCGCTTTTCGGTTATTCGACATCAAAAATGATACGCCCAAAATCAATACGATACCGAGCAATCCTGTAAATCTTTCCATGTGTTATTTGTTGGTGTAATCAGCCTATTTTATTTCTAGTTTTGTTTCTAGGCTAACGGTAAATTTATCAAAAGCTAAGCCCTCAACCAAATCCTCTTCTTTTAATTCATAAAATTTCGTGTGAATGTCAAAGGGCTCGTCACTCTCAATCTTCCAATACGTGCCATCTTCCTGCATCTCATAAGAATTCTTCGTATCACGTAAATTCCAATCTAAAATGGTAATAGCCAGATGCTTCGCACGTGTATTCACTAATTCAAATAAGGATTCAATGCGTCTGTCAAAGCTTCGAACCATCACGTCCGCACTGCCTCCATAAATTGTAGGATCTCCGGCATTATGGAAGTAATACAATCGCGTATGCTCTAAATATTCCCCTACAATCGATTTGATGAAGATATTTTCCGACAAACCTTTACGTTGCGGACGAATACAGCAGATCCCTCGTACAATCAAAAGCACCGGTAAACCTGCTTGTGAAGCCTTATAAAGGGCTTCCATTGTCTTCAAATCCTGCAAAGAATTAATCTTCCAACAAATTCCCGCTGGCAAACCTTCTTTGTAATTTTTCACTTCATTCTCAATCATTTCGATCAAACGGTTCCGCATATCGCGAGGCGCCGTGATCAAATGTTCGTAATGCGTGGGCATCGAATGCCCCGTAATTACATTGAAGAATTCTGAAATATCTTGAGTAATCCTCGTATCCGTTGTTAAAAGGCCTATGTCAGTATATAATTTAGCTGTATCCTCATTGTAATTTCCAGAGGAAAGGTGAGCATAACTGACCACATGATTGCCTTCATTACGAATGACTTGCAATAATTTCGTATGCGTTTTCAACCCAGGAATACCGTAGATTACGAAGCAACCTGCTTTCTGCAGTTTCGTCGCCTCCTTAATATTGTTCTCCTCATCGAAACGAGCCTTCACCTCAAACAAAACCGAAACGTGTTTTCCTTGCTCCGCCGCACGCAACAAAGCACTCGAAATGCGGGAGTTTTTGGAAATACGATACAAAGTGATCTTTATCGCTAAGACTTTGGGATCATCCGCGGCTTGTTCTAATAATTGAATAACGGGCTCAAAATTATTGTAGGGATGATGCAGTAAAATATCACCTCGTTTAATCGTGTCGAATATGTCATCAATCACCACTGATTTCAGACCTAAAGCCGGAACTACAGCCGGATGTACAGCCATTTGCGTCTTAAATTCGGCGTGTTTTAAAATTTGCCAAAAACACGTAAAATCCAAAATCGAATTCTTGACAAAGATATCCGAACGCTCTAAATTCCAACGCTTTAACATTTCTGTCAACAAGAAATCCGAATGGAATTTCTCCACCTCCACACGTGTCACACGACCCAAACGACGGTCCTTAATTTTCTTCTTTACCTCATCTACGAAATCCGTATCCGAATCCTCATGCTCTACTAAATCGAAATCCCCGTTACGCGTGATGCGGAATAAAGTCGTCGATTCAATCTCCACATTACGATACAGAACTTGCAAATGATGGCGTATAATCTCCTCTATCGGGATAAACAACACTTTATCCTCTCTTTCAATTACATAGAAACGTTTTAGATTCAACGGAATCTGCACAAAAGAAATCTTTTGTTCTCTCTCGTTTCGGGTCTTTTTCTTATCTGAGAGTCCCACAGTGACCACCCCAAAAATCAAGGTTTTCGCCAATAAACTTGGGAATGTGTGCGTATGATCAAACACCATCGGTGTTAACATTGGGTAAATCGTCCGTTGAAAATAGGTCGCTACCTCTTCCTTTTCGTCTTCGTCTAAATCATCTAAACAAGCTAATAAAAGCCCGTTTTCTGGAAATAAAGGCAAGATTTCCTCCATAAAAAGGCGGTGCTTTTCCTGGGTAAACTCTTGCGCATCATTAATGATGGCCTGCTTGAATGGCACTTCACGCAATCCACAATAATCCGTTCTCTCTTTCCCTAAGTCAATGTAATTGTACAATGATCCCATACGGATAGTAAAGAACTCATCCAAATTAGAGGCTGTAATCGCTAAGAATTTCAAACGATCAAAAAGTGACTTAGATGTATCACGTGCCTGATCCAAAACGCGTTCGTCAAACTTCAACCACGACAAATCCCGCGAGATGAATTTTGATTTCGCGATGGTATCGTTCGACTTTTGGGTCGACTTATCCACCTTTCGATTTTGCTCCCGAGGAGCCATCAAATTAATCTTCCAATTCGTAGGCGTAAGTAATGACAAAAGATTCCCGGCAAGGGAATCTTTTGACTCATCGTGTTTCAGTATTTTATCTAATTCACTCATTTTATTCCGTAGGAATTTGATTTTTGATTGCTTGATAATCAGAACCCAAGCGCCCCATTTCGGTAGCCAAGAATTTCTGAAGTTCTAAATTAAACAAGCGTTTGTCCTCCTCTGTTAAGGAATTGTAAAAGTCTTTCAATTCCTGATTGATCTTTTGCTTTTCCTCCAGTGTCTCCGCGTGAATGCCACGCAGATGGTACGATTTGAAATCAAAATTCATGCTAAACGTCTACTTTAGCGTATTTCGCATTCTTCTCAATAAAGTCACGACGTGGCGCTACTTCATCTCCCATTAACATCGAGAATAATAAATCGGCTTCAATGGCAGATTCCACCGTCACTTGTTTCAAGGTACGAGACTCTGGATTCATCGTCGTTTCCCACAATTGCTCAGCGTTCATCTCTCCAAGACCCTTATAACGTTGTACGCCTACGTTGTCTTCTTTTCCACCGCCAGCTAATTCTTGAATGGCCTGAGCGCGTTGATCTTCAGTCCAAACATAACGCACCTGCTGTCCTTTTTTCACTTGATATAATGG
>JAGWUO010000071.1 GCA_028868395.1 Cytophagales bacterium
GGTTTTAGCCGTGAGCAATTAGCCCAAGTTACGCGGGCACAAGCTTTAAAACACCCGAATTGGTCGATGGGAGCGAAGATTACGATCGACTCGGCTAGTTTGATGAATAAGGGTTTAGAGGTGATTGAAGCGGCTTGGTTATTTGACGTGAAACCCTCAGAAATTGAAGTGGTTGTGCATCCCCAATCGATTGTTCACTCTTTAGTGCAATTCGAGGATGGATCGATTAAGGCGCAACTCGGTTTGCCGGATATGAAATTGCCCATTCAGTTTGCCTTAGGGTATCCGAATCGAATGAAGGCGAGTTTTCCTCGTTTTGATTTTAAACAGTATCCGTCCTTGACTTTTGAGCAGGCAGATACACAGACTTTCCGTAATTTAGGGCTTGCTTTTCAGGCCTTGGAAAAAGGAGGAAATCAGGCGTGTTTATTGAATGCGGCGAACGAGGTGGCGGTTGCATCCTTTTTGGAAGAGAAGATTGGGTTTTTAGCGATGTCTGATTTGAACGAATATTGTATGAATCAGGGAACTTTTATCGCGAATCCGTCATTAGAGGATTACATTGAAAGTGATAAATTAAGTAGAATTTTGGCCCAAGAATGGGTTGAAAAACAAAGAAAATAGCGAAATATGGAAGGTTTAGTGATGGCAGGGCAATTGATTTTAGGATTGTCGATTTTAGTAACATTACACGAGTTTGGGCACTTTATTACCGCCAAATGGTTTAAGATGCGCGTCGAAAAGTTTTATCTTTTCTTCGACTTCATGTTCCCTATTCCTACCTTGTTAAACTTCGCTTTGTTTAAAAAGAAAGTGGGCGACACCGAATACGGTTTAGGGTGGTTCCCCTTAGGAGGCTACGTTTCCATCGCGGGAATGATTGATGAAACACAAGACGCAGCGACATTAGCGAAAGATCCTGAACCTTGGGAATTCCGCGCGAAACCCGCTTGGCAACGTCTGATCGTGATGTTAGGCGGTGTAATCGTGAATGTGATTACCGGAGTGGTCATTTTCGTTTGCTTGACCTATTCGAATGGGAACAACTTTATTTCGAAAGAAGAATTAAACAAGAACGGTATTGTAGCCTTGGATTTAGGCAAACAAATCGGCCTGAAGACGGGGGATAAAATTATTCGCGTAAACGGTGCTGATTACAAGCAATTGTCTGATTTACGCGCTTCAGATGTCTTATTAGGGGAGAATTCTTCTTATACGGTGCAACGTGGCGATCAGACTTTGGAAATTAAAATACCTTCTAATTTCATCGAAAAATTAAGCGATAAGAAAGCGGGATTCATTGAGCCAATTGCTCCATTTAAAGTAGCTGAAGTGGCCGCTCCAGAAGAGCCTGGTTTCTTTGATAAGTTCTCAGCATCGAAGCCAGCGGAATTATTGCCAGCCTATGCGGCAGGATTGAAAAAGGGAGATGTGATCACCTCGGTGAACGCAAATCCCGTTCATTTCTATCATGAGGTAAAAGAATTAATCACGAAAGAAGCCGGTAAGCCTATTCGCTTAGGTATTTTACGCGGAGGTGTGGCGGATACCTTGTCTATGGAGGTGACTGCTTCAGGCCAAATCGGATTTATTCCGGAGATGTTGATTCAAATTTCGCACGAAGATTATTCGTTTGCGGAGGCAGCAAGCATCGGTACGGGTCGCGCCTTTTCTGTTATTTCGGATAACATTAAAGGATTTAAGAAAATTGCTTCAGGTGATGTTTCGGCATCAAAAGCCTTGAGCGGGCCTATTGGTATCGCCCAAATGTTCGGCGGTGTGTGGGATTGGAATCGTTTCTGGATGTTGACGGGTTTGTTATCAATGGCGTTGGCCTTCATGAATATCTTGCCTATTCCCGCTTTGGATGGGGGACACGCGATTTTCTTGATTTATGAGATGATTACAGGAAAGCCGGCATCCGAAAAGGTGTTGGAAAAAGCGCAGCAGGTAGGTATGCTCATCTTGCTTGCCTTGATGGCTTACACGTTTGGTAACGATATTTTCAAAGCCTTTTTCTAGTTGAAACTGCTGGTTCTATTTTTTGGTCTCTTTTTCCCTGATCTGCATCCATTTCATAGTTCGGTGACGGAGATGACTTATAATGCAAAGGACCAAAGCTGGGAAATCAGCATTCGCCTGTTTCAAGATGACTTGGAACAAACGTTAAGTTCTGCGACAGGAAAGAAGTTTCGCATGATTCCAGGAGATGAGGCGTCTGAAAAAGGACTAGAAGGCTATGTTCGTAAGCATTTCGGCTTTCGTGCCGGCAAGCAATTTTCAACTCCTTATCGCTGGTTAGGAACAGAGCAACAGCAAGACGCGATTTGGGTGTATTTAGAAATTCCCACCACCGCGGACTTAGCTGGATCTTACCTAGAAAACTCGTTATTTTTAGACGAATTTGAAGACCAAACGAACCTCGTTTCTTGGTCTTTTCAAGGCTCAAAAAAATCTTATCTTTTTCGAAAAAGCCAAGAGGTTCAACAATTATCAAGATAATCATACTGCCATCTTGACGTTTGGCATAAAAATTGATTAATATCGTCCGCTCAAGTGGAGCAGAATTTAAAAATGTGGTATGAATAATCCAAATGACCTTTTTAAGCATTTACAGCTTTCAGAGATGTCTGATTTTGAAAATATAGAATTGATCCCAATCGGGTCCGAAGGGATGGACAATGATGACAAAATGGGCGTTTTGTCAGACCAATTGCCTATTCTCCCGATTCGAAATATTGTTTTGTTTCCAGGAATGGTGATTCCAATCACGGTATCTCGCCAAAAATCTGTTCGCCTAGTGAAGAAAGCCTACAAAGGGGATCGCACGATAGGTGTTTTAGTGCAAGCGAACAACTCGAAAGAGGAACCTACGCCAGACGATTTATATAAAATTGGTACGGTAGCACACATCGTGAAGATGTTCGTTCTACCAGGAGGAAACACGACCATCATCGTGCAAGGGCGCAAGCGTTTTGAGGTAAAGGATTACATCAAGACGGAGCCTAATTTAGTGGCTCACGTTTCCTACATAGAAGATAACTTCCCTAAGAAGTTAAATAAGGAAAACAAAGCTCTCATTTCTACCTTGAAAGAGTGTGCCTTAAAGATATTAAACTTGAACCCGGAGATTCCTCGCGAGGCCCAAATCGCCCTGGATAACATCGAATCCTCGGCATTTTTAGTCCACTTCCTTTCTTCGAATATCAACGCGGAATTAAAGGAGAAGCAGGCCTTGTTAGAGACCTTGGATGGAATCGAACAAGCCACGCATTTGTTGGAGCATATGTTGAAAGACATCCAGCACTTGGAGTTGAAGCGCGAGATTCAGAGCAAGGCCTCTAGTGACATCGACCAGCAACAACGTGATTATTACATCCGCCAGCAAATTAAAGTTTTGCAGGAGGAATTAGGCGTAGAAAGTCCAGAACAAGAGTTGGACAGTCTTCGTGCGAAAGGGGCGAAGAAGAAATGGTCGAAAGAAGTGAATGATTTCTTCCAAAAAGAACTATCCAAACTGCAGCGCACGAATTCAATGTCTGGGGAATACCCAATGTTGATGAATTACGTTGAATTATTAGCGGATTTGCCTTGGGGCGAATTCACGAAAGACAATTTTGATCTGGTGAAGGCGAAGAAGGTGTTAGATGCGGATCATTTTGGACTAGAAAAAGTGAAAGAACGGATCATCGAATACCTAGCGGTATTGAAGATGAAAGGGGATATGAAAGCGCCTATCTTGTGCCTTTATGGCCCTCCGGGTGTGGGTAAGACGTCATTAGGTCGTTCGATTGCCAAAGCTTTGGGAAGAAAATACGTACGTATGGCTTTAGGAGGTCTGCGCGACGAGGCCGAAATCAGAGGTCATCGGAAAACCTATGTAGGTGCCATGCCTGGTAAGGTGATTCAAAGCATCAAAAAAGCCGGCTCTTCTAATCCTGTTTTCATTTTAGATGAGATCGATAAAGTAGGTTCTGATCACCGTGGCGATCCATCCTCTGCTTTATTAGAGGTATTAGACCCGGAACAAAACAGCAGCTTCATGGATAATTACCTGGAGTGTGATTACGATCTATCTCGCGTAATGTTCATTGCAACGGCAAACAACTTAGATACGATTCATCCCGCTTTGCGCGATCGGATGGAGATCATCGAGGTAAGTGGCTACACCATGGAGGAGAAAGTTCAAATTGCGAAAAAGCACTTATTGCCTAAGCAAAAGAAAGAGCACGGTTTAGAAAAAGCGGAATTTGCGATGAATGATGGTGCCATCCAAAAAGTCATCGAGGGATATACCCGCGAATCAGGTGTTCGTAAATTAGAACAAGAAATCGGTCGCGTGGTGCGCAAGATCACGAAATCCATTGCGATGGATCAAGACTATCCACATAAAATTACAGCGACAGATGTCGTGAAATTACTGGGACAAGAGCATTTTGATAAGGATACCTACGAGAACAACGAATATGCTGGCGTAGTGACAGGTCTTGCCTGGACGCCAGTGGGAGGTGATATCTTATTCATTGAAACTTTATTGAATCGCGGAAAAGGAGTTTTAACCCTTTCAGGTCAATTAGGGGATGTGATGAAAGAGTCGGCGATGGCGGCTTTGAGTTTCTTAAAGGCGCATTCGGATGAATACGGCATAGATTACCGTATTTTTGACCAATACAATTTACATATCCACGTTCCGGCTGGAGCTGTACCTAAGGATGGTCCATCTGCCGGTATTACGATGTTGACCGCTATCGCCTCGGCATTAACGCAGCGCAAAGTGAAATCTAAACTAGCTATGACCGGCGAGATTACGCTACGCGGTAAAGTATTGCCGGTAGGAGGAATCAAGGAGAAAATTTTGGCTGCGAAAAGAGCGGGAATAAAAGAAATCATTATGTGCTCGAAGAACCGCAAGGATGTGGAGGAAATCGAGGCGCAGTATATTTCGGATTTGAGTTTTCACTATGTAGACGACGCGAAAGAAGTATTAGCTTTAGCGCTATTAAAAGAGCAGGTGAAGAATCCGGTGAAATTTGTTTTTCAGGCAGAACCCATAGCAAGTTCGTCCGCGGCATTGTAATGAATTTCACCTAATTCAAGACTGAATTGGATGATGCGAAGTGCCTCAGCAGATGCCAAAGGGCGGAGGCATTCTACCAGATCTTGAACGGATAAAGGTCCGTTTTTTAAATAAGTCAGAATCAATTTGCGTTCTGCTTCGAGGCCTTCGGGGATATTTTTCCCGGAGGCTTCTTTTTTTCGCTGCAAGCAATGATCGCAGATGCCGCAAGAGGCCTTTAACGATTCACCAAAATATGAGGTAATCAAAAGCGTTCTACATGCCTCCGGATGTTTCACATAGTGAATCATCGCATCGATCTTTTTCTTAGACCGCTCTTTCTTTCTCAAGTATTCAGACCAAATGATGGGCAGGTTTTCGATATTCGCCCGCGGCGTTAAAAAGACTAATTTAGGCAGTCCATTCTGTTTGTCATATTCAATCAATTCGAACTTCTCTAACAAGGCTAAATTACGCTCCACCTCAGCTGGAGGAATCTTTATCTGGTGAGCAAAGTCCGCCTCAGAGATGCTGACGAATTGAGTATATAAATTTCCCCCATAGATGCGTAGCAGTCCTTTAAGGAAGGATTCGAATTTTTCGTTTCGGATTTGGAAATCGTATAGTTCAGTGGAGCTAACGATGAAACGGATTTTGGAGGGATTTTGGAAGGCCTCGTTTAATAATAAAAGACCTTCAGCTTCCAATGTCTTGAGGGCAAAATAGGTTTGCGAGCTAGGTAAATTGAATCGCTTGCACAAATCCATCCAATCGAAATCGTAGCTCTGTAGCTCGCCACTTCCTTCCGCAACTTGCAGGTAATTGGAAACAGCTTGGTACGTTTTTTTAATCGTTTCCGCTGTCGGAAATGATTTTTCCCATTGAGCTGTTAAATCTAGGATATCTTTTTCTTCGTATAAAATGGCTGCATAAGCCTTTTTTTCGTCACGTCCCGCTCGGCCGGCCTCTTGGTAATACGCCTCGATGGTATCGGGTAAGTCTAAATGTACCACTAGGCGAACATCGGGTTTGTCGATTCCCATCCCAAAAGCATTGGTCGCCACGATGCAATCTATTTTGCCGTCGATCCAGTCTTTTTGGCGCGCGCTTCTAACCTCGCCTGGAAGACCCGCGTGGTAAAAAGTGCTGGATAAACCGGCTTTAGATAACAGATCTGAGATTTCTTGGGTTCGTCTGCGATTCCGCACATAGACGATGGAAGAACCGGGAACCCGCTGCAGCATAGAGCACAATCTTTTGTCTTTATCGGACTCGTACAATACGGAATAGGAGAGGTTTGCGCGGCTGAAACTTTTTTGGAATACGGCTGCGTTCTTAAATTGCAGCTTTTCTTGAATTTCTTGCTTTACTTCTTCGTTCGCGGAAGCCGTCAAAGCGATGCATGGAATGCTCGGAATCAATTCGCGAAAAGCTGAAATTTCTAAATAAGGCGGTCTGAAATCGTGTCCCCATTGTGAGATACAGTGCGCTTCATCGATGACCAAGAGGCTGATATTCATCTGTTTCGCCCGTTCAATGAACAAATCCGTTTTTAAACGTTCCGGCGAAACATACAGAA
>JAGWUO010000072.1 GCA_028868395.1 Cytophagales bacterium
TAAATGGGGCTTTTTAGCTGCTGGAGGGGCCATGTTAGTGGGAACCATATTATTCATGTTATTGAAAGGGGTATTTTTAAAAGCTCCTGATGGCAGTGAAATTGGTTTAGCCCCTACTTTTAGTGAAAGTAAAACAGTGGATGCAGAAACCGAAAAGGCTGAATTCTCTACTCAATCCATTATTATCTCTACTGCTTTATTTATTGGGTTAATCCTTGGATTCCATTATCTATTTGTCACGGAGGTGGCTAATCCGATCAAAGACTGGATTTATCCGGTCATCTATTCAGCGGGAATCAGTTTAGCATTCTTAATTCTTAGAGACAAGACGTTGACTAAAATAGAACGAGATCGTATTTGGGTGATGTACTTCGTCGCTTTCTTTGTGATTTTCTTTTGGGCGGCTTACGAGCAGGCTGGATCTTCCTTAACATTTATTGCTGATCAACAGACGGATTTGAATTTCTTTGGCATTATGTTGCCGCCAAGTTCTGTTCAGAACGCGAATTCGTTCTTCATTATCATCTTGGCCTTCCCTTTCTCCTGGCTTTGGATGCGCCTTGCGAAAAAGGGGATTGAACCTAATTCTCCTGGTAAACAAGCGATTGGCCTGATGTTATTAGCGATAGGCTACTTAATTATAGCTCTTAAAGTGAAGAACTTAGGTACAGATAAATTAGGTGTGATTTGGTTATTCATCATGTATTTATTCCACACCATGGGAGAATTGAGTCTTTCTCCCATCGGATTATCTTTAGTATCTAAGTTAGCACCTAAGCGATTCTCTTCTTTATTGATGGGGGTTTGGTTCTTAGCGAATGCAGCTGGTTATGCTTTATCGGGTACTTTAGGAGCCCTATTACCTCCTGCAACAGCGGTGGTAGGCCAAACGGTCTTCCCTAGTTTCTTAGGGTTTGAGATTAAAAACCTCTATGATTTTTTCATTGTATTTGTAATAATGGCCGGAATTGCCTCTGTAATTTTGTTTGGTCTTGCCAACGGTCCACTTAAACGTATGATGCACGGCATCCGATAATATGAATTCACACGATCATCATTTACACGAACAGCATTTAAAAAGTTCTGATTTCATCACAGATGTAGTCATTGGAATGTCAGATGGCTTAACGGTACCTTTCGCCTTAGCGGCAGGACTTTCTGGAGCCGTTGCTTCCGCAAGCATTGTTACTACAGCTGGTATTGCAGAAATTGTAGCTGGTTCTATTGCGATGGGACTAGGCGGTTTTTTAGCTGGCCAAACCGAACAAGAACACTACGAGTCAGAATTGAAACGCGAGTACGACGAAGTAGAACGTGTGCCAGAAAGAGAAAAGCAAGAAATCAGAGATGTATTTGAAGATTATGGTTTAAGCCCTGAGGCGCAAGAAATCGTCGTAGAATGTATTTCTAAAGACAAAGACAAGTGGGTAGATTTCATGATGCGATTTGAATTAGGACTAGAACGCCCAGATCCCAACCGTGCCAGAAATTCTGCCTTAACGATTGGTATTTCGTATATCGTAGGTGGTTTCATCCCACTTCTACCCTATTTCTACGTAGAAAAACCACAAGACGGTTTACTTTACTCAGCCGAAGTAACCATTTTAGCTTTATTGATTTTTGGCTACTTTAAAAGTAAAGTAACCGGCCAAAATCCGATCATCGGATCCTTAAAAGTAACCTCTATCGGTGCGGCAGCAGCTGCTGCCGCCTATTTCGTCGCTACCTTATTTCAATAGGCCGACACGGTATCATCACCACGGGAATCTGCACCACCCTGCAGGTTCCCATTAGGTAAGACTAAAATTCCCTCTACTAAACCAATTGCCGAAACAGGTGCAAAAGTATAGCCTTTCGTTTGAAGGCGAATTTGTTGTTCCTCTGAAAAGCGCTTGGGTTCGGCCGTAATTTTTTCAGGCATCCATTGATGATGGAAACGAGGATATTCTACCGCTTGCTGCATATTCATTCCCATTTCCAAGGTATTCAAGACCACTTGGAATACACTAGTAATAATCGTAGAACCGCCTGGAGTTCCTACCACCATCTTTAATTGACCATCCTGCTCCACGATCGTAGGAGTCATACTAGAAAGCATGCGCTTATTAGGTTGAATCTCATTCGCCTTTGAACCAATTAAACCATACAAATTAGGTGCCCCTGCTTTGGCAGAAAAGTCATCCATCTCATCATTTAACAAGAAACCAGATCCCCCCACAAATACTTTAGAACCATAGGAATTATTTAAGGTGGTGGTAATCGACACTGCGTTACCCTCGTTATCTACGATACTATAATGCGTAGTTTCCGGACTCTCATAACCTGGAAAAACTCCTGCCTGAATGTCTGCACTCTTAGTGGCTTGACTGAAATTCATTGATGACATCCGTGATTTTGCATAGGCTGGATCGATTAATTCAGTAACCGGAACTTTCACAAAATCCGGATCTCCTAACCATTTTGCCCGATCCGCATACACACGCCTCTCTGCTTCCACCATTACTTGGATCGTCGAATCAGAGGTAGGCCCCCATTTGTTCAGCGAATAAGGAGCTACCATTTGCAATAACTGGGCTAAAGCTACACCACCGCTACTTGGAGGTGGCATACCAATAATCTGGTAATTTTTATATGTACTCTTAATAGGTGTACGCCAAACTGCCTGATAATTTCGTAGATCCTTCTTCGAAATGATACCGTTTTGGGCTTTCATCTCATTGACAATATTGCGAGCGGTTTGGCCTTTGTAGAAGCCTTTGGCCTTCTTCTTTAAAATCAATTCAAGTGTATTTGCTAAATCTTCCTGCACTAACAAATCGCCTGCTTTCCATTCTTTCCCTTCAGCGGATAGTAGGTAATTCTTGCCAGGATTCTCTTTCAGAAACTCTGATCTCTGGCGATTCAATCCTCTCGCTTCCTTTTCTGTTAAAATCAATCCCTTCCTCGCTAAATCCACGGCAGGCTGCAAAAGGTCAACCCAAGGTAACTTTCCTAACTTATCGTGCATCTCTTGCATGCCTGCAACCGTACCAGGTACACCCACAGAGAAAATACCTGTCATACTTTTACCTGGAATAATTTTACCTTCAGCATCTAAATACATATCTCTACTGGCAGCTGAAGGTGCTTTTTCCCGATAATCTAAGGCTTTTACGTTTCCTGATTTATCCCGATAAACAAGAAATCCTCCACCACCAATATTTCCTGCAGAAGGATGCGCAACAGCTAAAGCGAAATTCACAGCCACCGCTGCATCTATCGCATTACCCCCTTTTTTTAAAATGGCTAAGCCAATTTCGGAAGCAGCTGGATGGGTTGATACCACCATACCTTGTTTTCCTTCTATAAGAGGCTTTTGGGTAGTTTGAGCTAAAACAGAGAAAGACAGTAAGAAAAGTAGAAAATACTTCGTCATTTTAGGTTTGTTTTGAAATGAAATGACAAATTAATAGAATCCGATGATTTACTAACATTGCGATAATAAAAATATAATTTAACTTTGTGATTATTTAAAGATTTTTTCAATAAAACGTATACTAACAGTGGATATTTTCGAGAAGGTAGCTAATAACATGGGGCCTATTGGTGCACACGCCCATTATTCCCATCATTATTTTTCATTCCCAAAATTAACAGGTGAATTAGGCCCAAGAATGACATTCATGGGCAAAGAAATGTTAAACTGGTCTCTAAATAACTATTTAGGTCTAGCGAATCATCCTGAAGTTAGAAAAGCAGATGCTGATGCAACGGCAAAATACGGTTTAGCTTACCCAATGGGAGCACGTATGATGTCTGGTAACACAGATGAGCACGAAGAATTTGAGCGTCAATTAGCCGAATTTGTAGGAAAAGAAGATGCCTTTTTATTAAACTATGGATACCAAGGTGTCATGTCTATCATTGAATGTATGGTAGATCACAAAGACGTAATTGTCTATGATGCTGAATCTCACGCCTGTTTAATTGATGGAATTCGTCTTCACAAAGCGAAAATGGGTCAATATTATAAGTTCAACCACAATGATATGGATTCATTGCGTAAGAACTTAGAACGTGCGACTAAAATTACTAATGAGACAGGTGGTGGTATTTTAGTGATCACTGAAGGTGTTTTTGGCATGTCAGGTAAAGTAGGTTCATTAGATAAAATTGTGGAAATGAAAAAAGATTTCAATTTCCGACTACTGGTGGATGATGCACACGGTTTTGGTACTATGGGTGACAATGGCCGAGGTGTAGGTGAATACTTAAATTGTACCGAAGGCATCGATTTGTATTTCTCCACATTTGCAAAATCTATGGCAGCCATTGGAGCCTTTGTAGCTGCTCCTAAAGAGATCATCATGTATTTAAAATACAATATGCGCTCTCAAACCTATGCAAAAGCATTACCTATGCCCTTTGTAATCGGTGGTATGAAGCGTTTAGAATTGATTAAAAAACATCCAGAATTAAGAGAAACCTTGTGGGCAAATGTACGTGCCTTACAGAAAGGCTTGAAAGAAAAGGGTTTTGATATCGGTGAAACACAATCACCTGTAACTCCCGTTTTCTTGCACGGAGAATATGATATTGCTGCTGTCACTAAACTAGTACGTGACTTACGTGAAAACATGGGCATTTTCTGCAGTATTGTCGTTTATCCGGTAGTTCCTAAAGGCCAAATCATGTTAAGAATCATTCCTACTTCTTCACATACTATTGCAGATATTGAGTACACTTGCGACTGTTTTGCGGAAGTTCAGAAAAGATTGAAATCTGGCTACTATGCGCAATAATTGATTGATTCAACGGTATTTTTAGATAAAATTGGATTTTTTTGAATTTTTTTTCTGTTTTTTCTTGATTTTAATTTGCACACAACAAGTTTTTTACTAAATTTCGCTTATTAAAGCTCATTTAAGGGCATAAAGACAATCTAATATTATTTACACAACCTAAAAAACAAATTATCATGAGTAGATTTGCACAAGTAAAGGACTTAATTTTATCTTTAGAAGGAGATTTCGAAAAATTCTACGATAAAGGAAATCAAGCAGCTGGTACTCGCGTTAGAGGTGGTTTACAACAATTGAAAACTTTAGCACAAGAAATTCGTACTGAAGTTCAAAACAAGAAAAACGCAGGAAAATAATTTTTCCCCTCTTGAATAAAAAAAGCCCGATAAACATCGGGCTTTTTTTATGTTAAAATAGTTCTGCATGCATGGCTGAGGCCATGCCATCCACCATTATCTTGCCTCTTTCTAGTTCAAACACTTGAGTGGAAATCTCAGCTGTGTGTTTTGCAGGATTAGTACTAACTATTTCAAACTTAGCTTTATAGGTAGTTCCTACATACAAAGGTCGCTTAAACTCAGAAATCTGTTTTAAATACACGCTACCTTCACCTGGAAATTCCATTCCCATTACTCTCGAAAAAACACTGGCGATTAAGGCACCGTGAATAATAGGCTTTTTAAATGGCGTTGTGGCGGCATAAGCTTCATCCCAATGTAAGGGATTAAAATCTCCTGATATTTTACAAAAGTCATTTACCTGCTCCTGTGTGAATGAGAATTCGATCTCATACGAGTTTCCAACTTCTAACATAGATTGATCATTTTTTGTAAAATTAAACCAAATTTTGATTCTATTTTTGTGCAAAATTAAATTAAACCCATGATTCACTTTATTCTAAACCCAAACGCAGGGACAAATTCTTTGCAGAAAAGGGAACGAATAGTCAAGTCGCTCAATGCAATCCCTAATTCTAAGGTTTGGAAAACTGAGCGAGTGAAACATGCCTCAGAATTAACAGAAATCGCAATATCCGAAGGAGCCACTAGGATAATTGCCATAGGCGGAGATGGAACCATCAACGAAGTAGCTTCTGCACTTTTAAACCGTAATATTCCTTTAGGTATTATTCCCATGGGATCTGGTAATGGTTTAGCTAGACATCTTCATATCCCACTCCAGTTCGAAAAAGCACTATACAGAGCACTCAATGGAAACAGTATTTCCATTGATGCGGGTAAATGGAATGAGAGACCCTTCTTTTGCACAGCTGGTATTGGATTCGATGCGCAAGTAGCGGCACATTTTGCGAACAGAGGCAAAAGAGGTTTCTTGAATTACCTATATTCAACCCTCGTTTCTCTCAACCAATACCAAGCAATTGAAATCAAAGACAAAGGCCGCATCTTCTCCTTTACCATCGCTAATGCCAATCAGTTTGGAAATAATGCGTACATATCCCCTGAATCCGACTTACAAGATGGACTATTGGAGACCATTTTAATAAAACCAGGTAGTATTTTTACCTTAGCTAATCTTGGAATAAGTCTATTTCGCAAAAATCTACCATCGCATCCACTAGTTAGTGTCTCCTCCGTTCAAACACTTCAAATTGAAGCATCAAAAGGATTACCTTATCATTTAGATGGGGAGAGTCTTACCCTCACATCAAATACGATTGAGATATCAATTTTACCGGCAGCTCTCCTCGTTGTAAAATAAATTTTCTTATACTTTTTCAAGTTAAAGAATGATTTAACCACACTAAATTTGAACAATTTTTAGAAGCAAATTTTAGGTCATTTTTTTTCGAAAAAAAACTGGATTTATTTTCGTT
>JAGWUO010000073.1 GCA_028868395.1 Cytophagales bacterium
ACAATAGAAATGGCCACAATAATTTTACCAGCCTCAAACACAAACGCATTGACAGAATTCCATATGGTTAATGCCACATGTTTAAATCGAGGTCCCTTGTAGGTGGGCAATTCCATGATGAAATAGCTCTTTTCTTTGGCCTGTAAAATCACCTTCATTACCCAGGCAGAAACCAATGCCATAAAGAATCCCAATAAATAAAGCCCAAACAAAGCCACTCCTTGTAAATTGAACAAGCCAAATAAGGCTTTATTCTCCGGAACCACCAGCGCAATCAACACCGTGTAAATAGGCAAACGAGCAGAACAGGACATCAAAGGAGTCACCAAAATAGTGATCAAACGATCCTTCCACGAACCAATCGAACGTGTACTCATGATCGCTGGAACTGCACAGGCCACACCAGAAATCAAAGGCACGACAGACTTTCCATTTAAGCCAAAACGGCGCATTAACTTGTCCATTATGAACATCACGCGAGACATGTAACCCGTTTCCTCTAGAAGAGAGATAAATAAAAATAAGAAGGCGATTTGCGGAATAAAAATTAACACCCCACCGATACCGGCGATCAAACCATCCGTTAACAAGGCAGTCAATGCCGAATTCGGTAACACTCCTTTCAACCAATCATTCAACATGGCAACTCCCCCATCGATGGCGTCCATCGGATAGGTAGCCCACGTGAAAATGGCCTGGAACATCACAAAAAGAATGGCTAAAAAGAAAACATACCCTCCTACCGGATGTAAAAAGAATTTATCTAAACGATCCGTCCACGTGCGCACCGGAGCAGCATCCCATTGGCGATTTAAGTTAATCACACAACGGTCTACAACTTCTGTAATTTGTTCGTAACGTTTAACGGTTTCTTCTGATTGGTATTTTTTAGACGAAAAATGATGCTTGTTTTGAATCGCATCAAAGGTTTCCCGTTGCTGTGTCGAGAACATTTTCATCCGATCATGTTCCATCAACCACAAAAGTGATCGATAAGTCTCCCCTTCACCAAAAGTGGATTGCACTTCTTGAATAATATCCTCTGAAACAGGCAAAGGAAGTGCATCATTCGAGGCATAACGATTAGCCAGTGTCTTCACGACAGCTAATTTCAGGCCATTTAGACCGATGCCTTTTTTAGCATTGACCTCCGCCACCTCGACATTCAGTTCGCGCGCTAACTTAATCGAGTTAATCACATAGCCTTCGTTCTCGGCGACATCGATCATATTCAAGGCCAAAACCGTCGGAATACCTAGGTCACGAACCTGCGAAAAGAGCAGCAAATTACGTTTTAAGTTAGAAGCATCCGCCACCACAATTGCCATATCCGGAAAATCGGGATGGGTAGGATCGCCTAAAATATTGATCACTAATTCCTCGTCGATTGACTTCGGATAAATACTGTAGATACCTGGCAAATCTAAAATTTCCACCGGGCGTTTAGGTTCTAGCTCCCAAATACCCGTCAGCTTCTCCATGGTCACCCCAGGAAAATTACCCGTCTTCTGATTCAATCCCGTTAAGGAATTGAATAGAGAGGATTTTCCTGCATTGGGATTACCAATCAGCGCTATTTTAGGTGTTTTTGCCAAAATTTAGGTTCGTTTAATCAACATCGTTTCCGCTTCCTCCCTGCGCATAGACAGGGTATAAGAACCCGAAACACGAATGGCGATAGGGTCGCCGAATGGTGCCAGATGAGTCAAAACAACCTCCGTTCCTGGCAAACATCCCATTTCCAATAGCTTTAACGAAAGCAATTCGTCCGTGAAGCCCACAATCTCCCCCTTTTCACCAATCTTCAAGTCGGCCAAATTTGCCATGCTCACTATTTAGAATAATTCAAAATTAGACACAAATGTACTAAGTATTTCTGAGCTAAAAAATGATACAAATAGTTTTTTCTGTCGTAAATTGCAGGTTCATGGCATTAACAGAAATTTTCGTGTTGATTCGCAAAGAAATGCAATTAGAGTGGCGCAATAAGTATGCGATCCACGGGCTTGTGCTATACTTAGCGGCAACTATTTTCATCTGTTACTTATCCTTTAAAGCGAAGCAACAATCGATACATCCTATTATGTGGAATACGCTGTTTTGGATTATCCTGTTGTTCTCTGCGGTGAACGCGGTGGGCAAGAGTTTTACCCAAGAATCGGCTAACCGAAACATCTTCTATTATACCTTTGCAAAGCCTGAATCAGTCATTTTTAGCAAAATCATTTACAACACCTTAGTGATGCTGGGTGTGTCCATGATCGGCATTTTCTTTTATTCATGGGTAATGGGAAATCCGGTAGGCAATATGCCGCTATACCTTATTTCTCTGATTTTGGGGGCGATTGGGTTTGCTTCGACTCTGTCTTTAGTGGCAGGAATCGCAGCACAGGGAGAAAATTCAGCCACTTTGATGGCTGTTATGAGCTTTCCACTCATCATTCCGTTGCTTTTGTTATTATTGAAATTGTCCAAAAGTGCTCTTGACGGCATTTCACTCTCAGAAAACTGGGATGAGATCGCCATTTTAGGAGCTTTAGATATCATCGTCATTGTATTTTCTGGGATCCTTTTCCCCTATATATGGAAACATTAAAACGCCAATATTGGAAGATTTTGTCGATCATTTTATTGATCTACACCGTCTATGCCGGTTTTAACGGACAAGTGCCGCGCCAGCCGATTTTGAACGAGACCATTCGCAATCTGTATTTCCACGTGACCATGTGGTTCACGATGATCTTCTTGTTAGGAACATCCGTATATCATTCGATTCAGTATTTGCGCAAATCAGATTTGAAATCTGACCTCATTTCGAGCACCTATGTGGAAGTGGGGATGGTTTTTGCGGTTTTAGGTTTGATTACAGGAAGCGTTTGGGCGAAGTTTACCTGGGGTGATTGGTGGACAAATGACCCTAAATTGAATTCGGTAGCGATCGGCTTATTGATTTACCTGGCTTATTCATTAGTGCGCTCATCCATGCCAGATGAAATGCAGAAAGCCCGCATTTCGTCGGTCTACAATATTTTCGCTTTTGTGATCTTTATGGTCTTGATTTGGATCTTGCCGCGCATGACGGATTCTTTGCATCCAGGTAATGGGGGCAATCCTGCTTTTTCCAAAATGGACCTAGATAACCGCATGCGGATGGTCTTTTACCCAGCCATTATTGGGTGGACATTATTAGGCTTTTGGATCGCGCAATTGCGTATTCGCATTAAAAACATTGAACAACAAAACGAGTTATAATGAAAGCATTCCTTTTACTCTTAGTAAGTATAACGTTAAGTTTTACGGCTAGCGCTCAAGCGAGCGATATCGAGATGGCAGATCAATTTCGGGCAGATGGAAAAATCTATGTGGTGATTGCCGTTGTGAGCGTAATTTTGATCGGGCTATTCGCCTATTTATTCCGTTTAGAGAGAAAGGTAGCTGAACTAGAAAAACGTAGCAAATGAAAAAGACTCATATCATTGGATTGATTTTAATTGCAGTGGCAATCGGAATCATTTTGATTACGACAGGCGATGCAAGTACTTATGTGGGTTTTGATGAGGCGGAACGTATTTCGCAGCAGGACCCGAATCAGAAAGTACACGTGGTAGGCACCTTAAAAAAAGATGCAGCCGGCCAAATCGTGGGTTTAAACTATAACCCTGCCCTGGATGCTAACCGTTTAGAGTTTTTAGTACAAGACAGTTTAGGTCGCGAAAATCAAGTAGTCTATGCCGCTCCTAAACCTCAAGATTTTGAGAAATCCGAGAAGATCGTTTTAGTGGGAAGCATGCATACAGACAAGGTTTTCTATTGCGACAAAATATTATTAAAGTGCCCTTCTAAGTACCAAGAGGGTAAAATTTCAGCAGACTCAAGCGCCTCAGTAGCCGCAAAAAATTAATATGATACACGAAACCATCGGTTCGGTCGGACATTTATTTGTCATCGTTTCCTTCGTAACTGCGCTATTAGCGACTTTTGCGTATTTCAAATCGACGCAAGCCGCAAATGAGATTGAGAATGATTGGAAAATGACGGCACGCGTTTTATTCGGGCTGCATTTTATCTCGGTGATCGTGGTGGCGGCGAGTCTTTTCGTGATCATCTACAACCATTATTTCGAATACCATTACGCGTTTACGCACTCCTCCTTGCAATTACCTACGATGTTCATGATTTCCTGTTATTGGGAGGGACAAGAAGGTTCGTTTTTATTGTGGATTTTCTGGCAAGCGGTTTTAGGACTATTATTAATGATCAAAAATCCGAAATGGGAGTCTCCTGTAATGACGGTTTTTGCGCTGGTTCAGACGTTTTTAACTTCGATGATTTTAGGGGTTATTATCCCTTGGATCGATTTGAAAGTGGGTTCTTCGCCGTTCTTGTTGTTACGCGAGGCGCAGCCGGATCTTCCGGTTTGGAGTATGCAGCCTAATTTTATCCCCAAAGACGGCCGTGGATTGAATCCATTACTTCAAAACTATTGGATGGTGATTCACCCGCCTACCTTGTTCTTGGGTTTTGCATTAACATTAGTTCCGTTCGCGTATTTGATCGCGGGGTTGTGGAAAAAGAAATTGACAGAATGGGTAATGCCGGCATTGCCTTGGGCCCTTTTTGGCGCCGGAGTATTAGGGATTGGCATTATGATGGGCGCTTATTGGGCTTATGAGACCTTAAATTTTGGAGGGTATTGGAACTGGGATCCGGTAGAAAATGCATCGTTTGTTCCTTGGCTAGTATTATTAGGCGCCATCCATACGATGATTGCGCACAAGACGTCGAGTTCGGCATTAAAGACATCGATTATTTTAGTCATTGCCACCTTCATTTTGGTGCTATATTCGACCTTCTTGAACCGTTCCGGAATTCTAGGAAATGCTTCGGTGCACTCCTTTACGGATTTAGGCCTTTCCGGGCAGCTATTATTGTACATGGGAACCTTCCTTTTAGTGGCGATCGGTATGTCAATCTACCGTTGGAAGGATTTACCTAAGGACCAAAAAGAATTAGGGACCTATAACCGCGAGTTTTGGGTTTTCGTGGGTGCGGCAGTTTTAGGATTGTCAGCATTCCAATTAACCTTTACGACTTCGATTCCGGTTTATAATAAAATCGCGGAGGCTTTTGGCGTTCTATCAAACATCGCCTTACCGGCAGACCAAGCGGAACACTATAGCAAGATCCAAATCTGGATTTTCTTAGCCGTAGCTATTTTAAGTGGTATTGGCCAATATGTGTGGTGGGGAAAAATTAAACAAAGCACCACTTTCAAACCCCTGTTGAGCCCAGCATTAGCAGCGACACTTTTGAGTGTTGTCTTTATCAATATCGGAAAAATTTACACACTATCGTACATCGCGTTGTTGTGGAGTAGTTTATTCGCGGTTTTGGCGAACTTCAAAATCTTGTGGTTCCTAATTCGGGAGAAATTCTCATTAGTGGGTGGAGCCCTGGCACACGTAGGATTAGCGATTATGTTAATCGGTATTTTATTCTCCGCGGGATATTCCAAAGTCGTTTCGTTGAACCGCTCCGGCTTCGCGATCAGCACGAAAGTGGAAGAATTCACGAAGGATAACAACAAGGAAAACAAGGAAAACTTACCGCTTTGGCTGGGTCAAGGAGCCCAAATGCAGGATTACTTAGTGACCTACAAAGGACGCCGCATCGAGGTGCGTGGACACAAAGGTTATTTCAATAAAAATGATTTCG
This sequence comes from Cytophagales bacterium, assembly GCA_028868395.1. The sequence continues at coordinate 5,716 of JAGWUO010000073.1, forward strand.
AAATTATTGAAGGGGACTTCCACGCGGTGGCTTTGAAAGACATCGTTCGTGATGGCGAGAAAATAGCCAGCAAAGGCGACACGGTTACGGTAGAACCGGAGAACACGTATTACGAATTAGAATTTAAAAACGAGGAAGGAAAATCGGTTTCGCTTTTCCCGAGATGGCAAGTAAACCCTAAAATGGGAACAGCGATTTCGCCAGACGTAAAACACGCCTGGAACCATGATATTTATACCTATGTCTCTTTAGACCCTCGTTTGGCGGCAGAGGCAGGCTCAGAAAAACAATGGTCTCAAACGGAAGCTCAAACGGTTACCACCGGTGATACTCTTTTCATCAATGACTTTGTAGCTATCTTAAAAGAGGTAACACGAGTGACGAATGTAGACGGAGTGGAGTTAGGCGCGAATGACGCGGCGGTTCAAGCGAACTTCCAAGTACTAGGCAAAAACTCACAGCAATTTACCCTAAGTCCTATCTTCGTGATTAAGGGAGGAATGGTGGCGATGCCAGCTTTTGAGAGTGAGGAAACCGGAATTAAAATTAAATTTACGGGTATCAACCCGCAAGCCCAGGAGTTTGGCTTTGCGTGGAATACGACTCAACAGGAATTAATTGTGGTTAAAGCGCTAGAAAAGCCCTATATCAATTTGGTTTGGATTGGTTCGATTCTTGTTTTCATCGGTTTATTTATTGCGACCTATCGCCGTTTAAAACCCGCAACCGTGGCATAATATGGGAAAGAAAGAGATCTTAAGTTTAGCTGCAGCGATTGGTTTCATCCTCATTTGGATCATCGATTTGAATAGCCCTACACCTGCGGAGGTGAAGGGACAGTTTTGGGGAGAGATTTTCTACCATTACGGTTGGTTAATGTATGGGGTGGGCTGTTTA
>JAGWUO010000074.1 GCA_028868395.1 Cytophagales bacterium
TGGTTAGAGAAGAATAATCGCGAAGTTGAGTTCTTTTTTCATATAGGGGCACGAACAGATACGACAGAATTTGATACCAAGATTTTTGATGCATTAAATTTAGATTATTCTAAGAAGGTATGGAATGCCTGTGTTGATTATCAAATCCCATTGGTTTATGCTAGTTCTGCGGCTACCTATGGTCTTGGTGAATTAGGGTATGAGGATGACGAATCAATAATTCCTTCTTTGAAGCCTTTAAATCCCTATGGAGATTCGAAGAATGACTTCGATATTTGGGCTCTTCAACAAGCGAATAAACCTTTCTTTTTTGCCGGTTTGAAGTTTTTCAATGTGTATGGGCCTAATGAATTTCATAAGGGCCGTATGGCATCGGTTATTTGGCATGCTTACCAACAAATTCAATCCAATGGTACTCTCAAGCTGTTTAAGTCCCATCGCGATGATTTTAAGGATGGGGAACAGATGCGCGACTTTATTTACGTAAAAGATTTAATTGATGTCTGTATTTTCTTGATGGAACATCGCAAGAATTCAGGAATTTATAATTTAGGAACAGGGAAAGCAAGGTCATTTAATGACTTGGGGAAAGCGACTTTTGCAGCTTTGGGATTAGAACCGTCCATTGAATACATTGATACGCCAACTGATATTCGAGATAAATACCAATATTTTACAGAAGCAAATATGGCCAAATTGCGCTCAATCGGATATACGAAGGAATTTACAAGTTTAGAAGAGGGAGTGAAGGATTACGTACAAAACTATTTAGCTAAGCAGCTGTACTATTAACTAGTTTCTTTAATCCCTCCTCTGCGAATCCCTTGCCATAGGCGAATAGTTGAATGTTTGCGGCAAAGATGGACAGCATGGCAATTTTGATGCTTTTCGTACTAACTAAAGCGGCGATAAAAATCAAAAGACTATATCCCACTATCCCTGTTAATAAGATCAAGCCATATACGGGCGTTGCTAACAACGCAACTCCGGTTAGTACGTAATAACTAAAGAATAGGAAAGGGAAGAAATGTACCGCCTTCAGTTCTTTAGGAAAGAATCGACTGATGTTAATTCTTGCTCTGCCGAAGAAATGCAGTTGCTTATAGAATTGTCTAAAGTCGGTTCTACGTTTGTGGTAAATAAAGGCTTTAGGAATTAATCCAGACTTGAATCCAAGTGATATGCACCGAATACTGAATTCAATGTCTTCACCCATCCGGGTAATTTTAAAACCTCCTGTAGCTTCGTATACTTTCCGGGAGATTCCCATATTGAAACTACGAGGATGAAATTGTCCACCTATATTTTTTTCTTTTCCGCGAATACCTCCTGTGGTAAAAAAAGAGGTCATAGAATAGCTAATGGCTTTTTGGATAGGAGTAAAGCTGGGATGATCTTGATCCGGTCCTCCAAAAAGATCTAATCCTTCCGATTTCACCGCTTTGTCCACTTCCGTTAAATAGCTAGGCTCTAAAAGTGCATCTGAATCGAGAATGATGAAGTAATCTCCTTTGGCACGCTCAAATGCATAGTTTCTGGCAAAACCCTGACCTCCATTTTCTTTGACATAATAAGCTAAGGAGAAGGAATCTTTGTATTTATCGATGACTGATGCTGCATCTTCTGTAGAGCCATCTTCCACAACTACCACTTCAAAATCCTTGAATTCTTGCGTTTGAATACAAGCTAATAACTCGTCTAATTCGTGTGGACGATTATAAACAGGAATAATCAGGCTGTAGGCCGGCGTTTTCATTTTATAAGGAACGAAGCGTTGCTTTGCTGGCAGCAATGATTTGATCGTATTCTGAATCACCTAGGGCAGCTGATAAGAACCAAGATTCATATTGGGATGGAGGTAAATAAATACCTTTATCCAACATGCCTTTAAAATATTTCCCAAATAAAGCAGTATCAGATGTCTTAGCATCACTAAAATTGTTTACGGCTTTGTCTGTGAAGAACAAGGTAAACATGGAACCTATTTGGTTAATGGTATAGTTCAGACCCAAAGACGCTAAATCAGCACTTAGCTCCTGCTTTAAAGCTGATCCACGTTGTTCAAGTGCTGCATAAACACCCGGATTGTCTGTAATTAGATTTAGCATCGCTAAACCTGCCGTAGTCGCTAAAGGATTTCCGGATAAGGTTCCAGCCTGGTAAACAGGACCGGCTGGAGCGATCATATCCATTATTTCTGACTTACCACCATAGGCACCTACTGGAAGACCTCCCCCTATAATTTTTCCTAAGGTGGTTAAATCGGGTTGAATACCAGCTAATCCTTGGTATCCTGCAGCCGATAAACGGAATCCCGTCATCACTTCATCGAAAATAAGTAAGGCACCGTATTGCTTGCACAGTTTTTGAACACTCTCTAAGTAACCTTCTTTGGGAATAACTAATCCCATATTACCTACAACTGGCTCTATGATGATAGCAGCTACTTCAGTAGGATTAGCTTTGAATAGAGTCTCTAAGCTTTCTAAATCATTGTAAACGGCCGTCAAGGTATCTCTTGCCGTGGAAACGGTTACTCCTGGACTATCTGGGGTACCTAAGGTAGCCACGCCAGAACCTGCCGCAATCAGGAAGGAATCCCCATGACCGTGGTAACAGCCTTCCATTTTAATAATCTTATCACGTTTAGTATAGGCTCTAGCTAAACGGATGGCAGCCATAGTAGCTTCCGTACCAGAATTCACTAAACGTACTTTTTCTACTGAGGGAATCATCGAAATGATTTTCTCTGCAATTAATACCTCATTATAGGTAGGAGCTCCGAAGGAGAATCCATTACTTAATGCACCACGTACTGCCTCTTCAATCACCGGATGGGCTTGCCCAAAAAGCATAGGACCCCATGATCCAATTAAATCTATATACGAATGACCATCTACATCATGCAAATAAGCACCTTTTGCCGACTTAATAAACACAGGATTTCCACCGACAGATTTGAAAGCACGAACAGGGGAGTTTACTCCACCTGGAATTAATTCTTTCGCTTTCTCAAAATAGGCTGTGCTTAAGGTATTCATCTTATTTCTTCTTCGGATTCTTTGCTGTTGCTTTTTGTTGTTCTTCCATCGTCTTCAATTGTGTTTGAAGGTATTGAGAGAACTTGGATTTTTTAGGACCGCCACCCGCAGCAATTTTCTTGCGATTCTCGTCTAATAAGGCTTTGATTTTATCCTCATTCACAAATTTGCGAATCGCTAGTTGCTGACCAATGGTTACTAAGTTAGATACGAAATAGTAGAAACTTAATCCAGCAGGGAAGGAGTTCATCACAAACATAAATATAACAGGCGTTACATAAGCCATCATTTTCATGTTGATCGGTTGTCCTGGTTGATCTGGCGTGATTTGATTGTTATAATAACCGTAGGCTAATTGTGAAACGGTCATTAATAAACAGAACAAACTAACGTGAGCTCCATAGAATGGTATCGTAAATGGCAAGTTGATAAACGAGTCATAAGTTGATAAGTCATTCGCCCATAAGAATGATTCTTGACGTAGATTGATCAAGTTAGGGAATAGCATAAATACTGCCATTAGAATAGGCATTGTGGCTAACACAGGAATACAACCGCTCAATGGATTCACACCCACCTCACCGTATAATTTCATCGTTTCTTGTTGAACGCGTGCTGCATCATCACCGATTTTTTCTTTTATCGCAGCAATTTCTGGGGCTAAAATACGTGTCTTAGCCATGGATACGTATGATTTATACGTCAATGGTAATAAGGCTGTCTTGATGATTAATACCAAAACGATGATTAAGAGACCGTAATTTGTAAATAAGCTTTCTAAGAAACCGAATAGAGGTACGAATATGTATTTCGTTATCGGTAACAAGAAATCATAGCTTAACTTAACGTTTTTGCCAAAATTAGGTGCTTCCACTTTGTTAACAATCGAATAATCATTTGGTCCAAAATAGAAGGTAAAGTTGGATTTGCCCGCTGATAAATCCTGAGCTGAAGCAATGATTTGCGCATCTAAGGTTTTGATATTGACAGAATCTGTCAAATTAGGCGTAGCAGTCAAAGAGGCAGACTTAAACGTAAATCCTTGAGGAATTAAGCCTGAAAGAAAGTATTTCTTCTTAAAGCTAATCCATTTAGTACTTTGGTCTAAATTTTCATTCGTTACCGAACTTGGATTCTCTGATAAATTATCAAATTCATCGTCTTCCGAAAGCAAATAGTTAATCGTTGCTTTGCGTTCTTCAGTAATGTCCTTCTCTGTTTGATGAACTTGCTCTTTCCAGTGAATGAAATAATCTCCTCCTGTTAGGGCTACTGATTTGGCATCCAATTGGTAATCTACAAGAAAGCCTGATTCAGGTAAAGTAAAGCTAGATGTTATCGGTTGACCTGTTGCTAATGATCCTGTAAAGATTACTTTATTCCCAGTTTGAACTCCAGAAAAATCCAGGTTATTAACTTTTACCTTGCCTGCTGAAGTAGGTAGTTCAATACTGAATTCATCGGACGTTGCATTATATAAATACAAGCCGTCTGATTTACCTTCTTTGAAGTTTGCATAGCTTTTATAGTTCTTTAATTGAACTGAAACTAGCTTAGCACCTTTAGAAGACAACTTAACGATGATGTCTTTATTTTCTAAAGTAAATACTTGTTCTTGTTTTACAGTTGTATCCTGTGCAACCACTTTAGCGGTATCTTTCGGAGTAATTACTTTTTGAGTAACCGCTTTTGCTTTAGCTGCTGGAATCTCTTTAGGGGCAAAGAAATATTGGTAGCCTAATAGCATACCCATAATTAAAACAATACCCGTGATGGAATTTCTATCCATAATTATTTAGAATTTTTGATGAAAGGAACTGCGTGTTGATGCGCTGCCTTAACAAATTGTACAAAGAGGGGAGACGGACTTTCAACCGTCGATTTATATTCTGGGTGAAATTGAACTCCCACAAAGAAAGGATGATTTTCAATTTCTACAATCTCTACTAAATTAGAATCTGGATTAATCCCTGAAGTAATTAAACCTGCTTTGTGGAATTGATCTAAGTAGTCGTTATTGAATTCGTAACGGTGTCTGTGACGCTCCTGAATAAGACTTTTGCCATAAATTTTATAGGCCAAAGTTCCTTTTTCAACTTTACAAGGATAAGCACCTAAACGCATGGTGCCACCTTTTTCGGAGATATCCTTTTGTTCTAACATTAAATTTATCACCGGATCAGGGCTGTCAGGATTCATTTCAAATGAATGTGCTTCTGATAGTCCCATAACGTTACGTGCAAATTCAATAACGGCACATTGCATACCTAAACAAATACCTAGGAAAGGTATTTTGTTTTCACGTGCATATTTCACGGCATTAATCTTTCCTTGAATTCCACGTTCTCCAAAACCAGGGGCAACTAAAATACCATCCAGTCCAGCTAGTGTTTCTGAAACATCTTCTGTATCCATCGTTTCAGAAGAAATCCAATTCAAGTTTACTTTGATATCATTTGCAGCTCCCGCGTGAATAAAGGCTTCAGCAATGGATTTATACGAATCTTTCAGTTCAACGTATTTACCAATTAAGCCGATATTGATTTCGAACTTCGGATTTTGCAGTTTGGAAAGGAAACTAGTCCAGTTTTTCAAATTAGATTCTTTATCGTTGTAGATATCCAACTTGTATAAAACGCGGCTATCTAAACGCTCTTCTTTCATCAATAAAGGAACCTCGTAGATCGTTGATGCATCACGCGCCTCGATAACATCAGCTTCAGAAACGTTACAGAATAAACCAATCTTCTTCTTCATTTCTTGAGGAATGGGGTGTTCCGTACGGCAAACTAAGATATCAGGTTGAATTCCTGACTCAGATAGTTGTTTTACGCTATGTTGGGTTGGCTTTGTTTTTAATTCTCCTGCAGAGGCTAAATAAGGAATCAATGTTAAGTGAATGAATAAGGTATTTTTCTCACCTAAATCCCATTTTAATTGGCGCGCTGCCTCAATAAATGGCAATGATTCGATATCACCTACGCAACCACCAATCTCTGTAATGACAATATCAAATTTACCTGATTCGCCTAAGAGCATAATATTGCGCTTGATTTCATCGGTAATGTGAGGTACCACCTGTACGGTTTTGCCTAAATAATCGCCACGGCGTTCTTTGGTAATAACATTATGGTATATACGACCCGTTGTGATGTTGTTCGCCTGACTAGTAGGCGTATTCAAAAAACGCTCATAGTGACCTAGGTCAAGATCAGTTTCAGCACCATCATTCGTCACGTAACACTCACCGTGCTCGTATGGATTCAGCGTTCCTGGATCGATGTTGATATAGGGGTCAAACTTTTGGATTGTACAGGTTAGACCTCGTGCTTGTAATAGCTTGGCTAATGACGAGGCGATAATGCCTTTTCCTAACGAGCTTGTTACACCACCCGTAACAAAAATGAACTTGGATTTCTTGGGATTCCCTTTACCAGACATTGAAAGAATTGTTGATTTGGTTACGGGAAACAAAGATAGGGAAATAAAA
>JAGWUO010000075.1 GCA_028868395.1 Cytophagales bacterium
ACTCGGTGCAGTAGGATCGAAACCGATATAAGCCACCGTCATTTCTTTGGCAAGCTGATCCTCTAAACCCGGAATCATATCGTGTAACATCCCTCTCCAACGTAATTCTTCAATGAAATTTGTCATAAATTATTCTTTTTTACAAAAATACTAAATATCCTTCTTTTTAAATAATAGGGACGAATCGCCATAACTAAGGAAGCGGTAATCATTAGCTAAAGCCGCGTCATATACCCGCTTCCAATCATCCCCAATCAAGGAGGCAATCAATACCAATAGGGTAGATTTAGGTTGGTGGAAATTCGTAACGATACCGTCACAGAAATGCAAGGTATAGCCAGGCATGATTAATAATTCAGTTTCAGCCACCCAATAATTTCTATTCTCCTCTTTTAAAAAATGTAATACGGCATCTAGTGCGTCTTGAACAGATGGGATATAGGAGCGTTCTTCATACGCAAATTCTTTAGGCAACACCAGTACCCCGTTTTCAATAGGTCTTTTCTCAATCAGCCAAACACCACTCCAATACAAACTTTCCAATGCCCGTAAAGAGGTTGTTCCTACCGGGATGAAAGGCCCAAGATGTGCTTTTAATGTTTCAATTAAGGCAGGGGTGAAGACTATTTGCTCCCGGTGCATGGGGTGCTTGCTGACATCCTCTTCCTTGACAGGTAAGAAGGTGCCTGCGCCCACATGCAAGGTGAGATAGGCTTTTTGTATGTTGATTTTGTCTAAATCTGCTAATACCTCATCTGAAAAGTGTAAGCTGGCAGTAGGAGCCGCCACGGCACCTGGTTTTTCTGAAAACAAGGTTTGGTAACGTTCTGCATCAGAAACTTGCGCATCTCTTTCCATATAAGGAGGAAGCGGGATTTTTCCGATATCTTCCAAAACCTGGGCTAAACTTTTGTCCGAGTTCCAAGTGATTTTTATGTGATTTCTTCCGCGATCAATCCACGAGAAGACTAAGTCCCCTTTATAAAGTATATCCCCCTCTTTCCAACGCTTCTTGTTTCCCACTAAACATTCCCAGCTGGTTTCTCCCTGGCTTTCCATGAGTTGTTCTGTAGGAACCGAATCTGAAAGAGGATGCAACAAAAAGAGTTCAATGGCCACACCATTCTCTTTAAAGAGCGGTATGCGGGCCGGAATGACTTTGGTATTATTGAAAATTAATAAAGCATTCTCTGGAAGTTGATGTGCTAATTGCCGGAATGCTTCGTGTTTGATGACACCATCTTGGTAGACTAAAAGCTTCGAATCGTGGCGATTAGCTAAAGGGAATTGAGCAATTTTCGATTCAGGTAAGGGGTAATCAAAGGCCTGAATGGAAATATTCGGCATTTGAATGCTCATAGCTCTTCTATAAATTTAGGGCTGGCAAACAAACGAACAGGCAGGTAGATTAACCAAACAAGCAAGAATACGATTCCGAGCATAGGAATGTAGGTGTAATCACTTTGGTAGGTTCTTTCATCATTCAACATTAATAAGGCTCTCATCACAAGGATCAAATAGGTATTAATAAGTGCCGGAAAGAAATGTAGCCAGTTTATAAAGGTATTTTTGATCGTTTCATTTCCTTTTTCTGCGAAAACAGGTAGGATAGCGCCCCATTTTTCCGTGGGAATTTTATCAATGGCCTTGATTAATGACAAAGCTAAAACGTTTAAAACCGTGATGATTCCGGCGACTAGATAAAACACTTCTTCTTTGGGTAAAAAACCATCACCCCGTCCCGTTTCTCCAAAATGCACCGCCGTAGGATCAGGAAGCCCTCGGTAAATAAATAACAAGGAGATTCCGAATGCCACCAGGGACAAAATTCGCCAAACTCGTGATGCAAAATGGTCTATCGACATAGTTGATTAAAATGTCTGCAAAATTAGTTTTGAAAATCATACCGACCTAATCTTTATTTCTATTATTTTTGTAGATAACCCCAATAGAATGGCAATTTATACGAAGAATGGAGATGGTGGATTTACCCGCTTAGCGGATGGAAAGGGAGTGTCTAAATCCAACGTTCGGATGGACGCGATCGGGGATATCGATGAATTAAATTGCCACATTGGTGCGTTAGTTTGCCAAATAGAAGGACCGCTGGCTGAAAAGTTGCAATCCATTCAGTCGAGTTTATTCGTTTTGGGGGCTCACGTGGCAAGTGATTCCAAAGAATACTTAGGCAACATGAAACTCATTTCCTTACACGATATCGTGGCTATAGAGGAGATGATCGATGAAATTGATGGTAAAATAGCGCCGATGCGCTTCTTTATTTTGCCTGGAGGACATCCTACTATTGCCGCTGCCCAAATTACCCGCACCGTTTGCCGTCGAGCTGAACGTAGCTTGATTCGTTGGGTGCAAGAAGAAGAAAAAGAAGATTATGCGACTGCGATCGCTTATTTAAATAGATTATCCGATTACTTATTTATGATGTGCCGTTATTTGCACCATTCATTGGATATCCCTGAGATACCATGGAATTCCGGCAAGTAGAAACAAAAACTTATGCAAATTACCATTCAAAAAACGCCTACATCTCGCTTAAGCGAGGTTGATTTTGACAATTTGGCTTTTGGCCGCAGCTTTGCTGATCACATGCTCGTCGCTGAATATGCTGATGGAGCTTGGAAATCCGTCCAAATTCAACCTTACGGCCCACTGTCTTATCAGCCAGCGATGATGTCGATCCATTATGGTCAGGCCATTTTTGAAGGAATGAAAGCCTATCGCTCTAAGAAAGGAGAGGTATTAGTTTTTCGTCCTGAGGAGAATATGAAGCGGTTCAATAAGTCTGCGCTTCGTATGTGCATGCCAGAGGTGCCAGAAGAGATTTTCTTGGGTGGTTTGAAGCAATTGATCCAATTAGATAATGCATGGGTACCAGAAAAAGAGGGTTGCTCTTTGTATATCCGTCCGTTTATGTTTGCGACAGACGAATACGTGGGAGTTTCTCCATCGGCTACCTATAAGTTTATCATTTTCCTTTGCCCGGTGGGTTCCTATTATTCTAAGCCATTACGTGTTCGAGTGGAGACTGAATATATTCGTGCCGCGAAAGGTGGGGTAGGTTTTGCGAAGAATGCCGGTAATTATGGTGGTTCCTTGTATCCTACGATTGAAGCGAATAAAGCAGGTTACGATCAGATTATTTGGACCGATGCGGCGACTCATCAATACGTGGAAGAAGCGGGAACGATGAACTTAATGTTTGTCATTAATGGTGCCTTGGTGACAGCACCTACGGGGGATACAATCTTGGATGGCGTGACACGTAAGTCGGTTATTCAGATTGCCAAAGACTGGGGCGTAGATGTTCAAGAGCGCCTTTTATCCGTGAAGGAACTGGTAGAAGGTATCAGTTCAGGAGCGGTGACTGAAGCCTTTGGTGCAGGAACGGCTGCTGTAATTGCTCCTATCCAGACGATTGGTTTTGACGGAAAGGATTATGAATTACCAGCGCGTAAAGAGACGGATTTTTCTGCTAAAGTATATAACGAAATCAGCCAGATTCGTTTAGGTGAAATCGCTGATACGCGTGGCTGGATTTTTAAAATTTAATTGGCAGCTGTAAAGCTGATTTTGATACCCGGATCCTTAGGAGTACTCACATTCTCTAGTTGGATTCGGGTATTTTTGTTTTTAGACCAAAGTAGGATTTTACCTTTTACTTCGGATGGGCCAAATTTAGCATCTAAATAAGTCTTCCAATGATCAATTAAAGGTTGTACCTCTGATCCCGATTCAACAAATATATCGAAGTCAATTTCTTGTAATTTATTCTGATCATTAGGAATGTACGTGATATCACTGAAGTTTAAATCTGTATCGTCGAAATAAAGGGTATAGGATTTACCTTTCTCCGGTTGAGATTCCGCTAATTCTAGTGTGTCTTTTAGACTTTCCATATCCTGTCCCCAATCAGCATTTCGAATCACGAAATTAGGGCTTAGACTTAGTTTTTGAACCCAATCCCCACTTTCTTCCCAGGCAGAAGTGATTGCTTCTGGCTGTGTATTCACTTCATTTTCACTTTTCTGCTCCTGATTGCAAGAGGCGGCAAAAAATAATATAGCGAATAAAGGAACGAATAGTTTATTTAACGGGTTCTTCATACAATTGTGGATGGAGCCAAGGTTTTTTGTTTGTCAAAAATAAATGAATTTCGCCATTGATAATAAAAAATGTTATTTTTGGAAAAATTATGTTTTAAAAGGGCTTTGGCCATAACGATATATAAGATTATTAGTGGTTAGGTATTTTTAAAATGAGCTGGTCTTTGACCGGCTTTTTTTTTGGCTAAAATTCTCTGCCAATACTAACCACAAGACCAGATCTACCACTTCCCACAACGGGTACGCCCAGTTTACAAACGAAATTATAATAGGTCACCATATCGAAGCCTAATCCCATTCCATAGATCCAGCGATTGGAAAAACGACTAGCTGTTAATTCCGGGTTAGGCTGGTATACATAGGCAAAATCAAAGAATACCGTGGGGTAAATAGAGATTGGCATTTGATTAAATTGCTTGTAAGGGATAAACCGGATGGGAATGATTTTGTTGAATAACTGGTATTTAAAGGTGTTTTTAGAGAGTAAATAATTTGTTCCGTCGATCACATTTAATTCATAGCCACGTACGTTATCACTACCATAACCGAGAGCCTGTAAATTAGCATAGGGAATGTTCTTGTTCTCTTGCGTTATCTTCCCTTTCCATTGTGTCGTTATAAAGAAATTGGATCCTAAGTCAAAAAAATAGGCCAAGGAGGCTTTTAAATCCCAATAATTTAAAGCGTCCTGCGCTAAAATTCCATAGAAATTGTAGGCAAAATCGAGTTTTCTGCCCCGAAGTGGATAGGGTGCATAATCTCTAAAATCATAAGAATAAGCATAGGTTAATTGTAGAAAATTTTGCTCATTCGATCCCTTGTAGTAATAATTGGGGTTTAATTGTCGAATAGTATCTGCTATAACCGAATGACTATAGCGGACCTCGGCATAATGGAAGTCGTAAAATTTCAGTCTCTTTCGAAGACTTAAGGCACCACTCCAACGTTCCCTTAGTATTTTTTCACTACTTAAGTTATTTAAAGTGTCATTTATGGTTCTAAATGCGAGGTTTTTATTCGTCGTGTAGGTAAGTGAGGCTCCTATTCCAAGCGTTTTATTGCGGTCAATGTAAGGATTTGAATAACCCAATTCTAGGCGTTGGGTATATCCTGTTTCTGCCTTAAAACTAAGTTTTTCATTTCTGCCCCGAAAATTATTGTGAATCAAATGGGCTCCATAAATCGTGCGTTCCATCGAGTGTCCTCGGGACCACCAATCGTTTAAATTTCGATCAGCTAATTGAAAAATGGGATAACCTAATAAATACCACTGCTCTAAGAATTCATAGGTGATGACGATGTGTTCGGGCTTGTTTTGGTGGTAATCGCCTTTGACCCAAATGAACAAATTAGTATTGGTCAATTTTCGCCTATTAAACTCAAGACGACTGTCGAGTGTTGAAACCTGAATGGTGTCGCCCGATGAAAAATCCAATTCCCTGCTCAGGATATTGTCCCGTGTTTTTTCATTCCCTTTGAAAATAACACTGTCCACTATTACATACTGAGCTCGAGCTGCTTCTTGAATAAAAAAGCAGGCTAGTAGTAGGAGATATAGGCGGTAATTTTTCACCTTGCAAGGTAAAAACTTTAATCCATTAGTTCATATACAATCGTCTCAGGATGAGTATACCAATGTTCAAAGCTGGCTTGGTATTTTTTCTCAATAGAGGGCCGTTTTATCTTCATTGTGGGCGTTAGGCATTCATTTTCGATGGTCCAATCTTCATTTACAATGACCATTTTACGTAAATGTTCATAATTTTTTAATGCAGGGTTTACTTCATTTCGAAGAGCTTCTAAAGTTGTCTGAATTTCAGTCCGCTCCTTAGATTTACCTAGCGCACTTAATACGATTAATACAATCGGTTGTGGTAAATTAACTCCCACCACACAAACTTGCTCAACGTAATCGTGTGTGTTTAATTTATTTTCTATGGGTGCTGGGGCTACGTAGTGACCTTTTGCTGTTTTGAAATTATCTTTTACTCGTCCAATAATCGATATAAATCCGTCAGCGTCTAATTTACCTTGATCTCCTGTTTTTAGCCAACCATCCTCTGTGAATAATTCTTGGGTCAAAGCAGGTTCCTTAAAGTACCCGACACTATTGTAGGGTGCGCGCATTTGGATTTCTTGCGTTTCATGATCGATGCGGGTTTCGCAGTCAGGATGGATGCGTCCCACAGAACCTAGTTTTATTTGGTTGCGTGGCATTACGGCATTCAGACCCATATTCTCTGTCATTCCGTAGGCTTCTTGGATAAAGATTCCCAGTTTTTGAAACCAAATCAGTAGTTCTGCTGAGATGGGTGCTGCCCCAGTAACGGCTAAGGTGGTTTGGTC
>JAGWUO010000001.1 GCA_028868395.1 Cytophagales bacterium
AAAAGTGTAGCTGATTTCTTAGCGGGTAACGTAAACCGTGTGCGTGGATCTTATAGCTTCACGAATAACGATCGCGAAACGATCTTAAACAATCCGTATGCGACATTTAACGTAGGTCTTTACAGTATCTACGCTCAAGATGAGATTCAAGTAACGGATAAGTTGAAATTATCTCCAGGTATTCGTTTTGACGTGGCTAGCACAGATAAGCCTACGCTAAGCCCTCAAACAGCGGCAACGAAGGTAGATCCAAACGCAGGTACAACTTACACGGCGGCTACCCCATTGAATCAAGTGTCAAACTCGATTTTTGGTCAAGTATTAGTTTCTCCACGTCTAGGATTTAACTACGATGTGAATGGCGATCGCTCTACCATCATTCGTGGGGGATCAGGTATCTTCACCGGTCGTATTCCTTTCGCTTGGTTAGGTTATGCGTTCTATAATGACGGTGTTGGTTTTGGATCATTTGACGTGAATAACGTAGCTGGTAAGAACGTAGGGGATGTGTTGAAAGATGGCGCGAAGACGTTTGCCTTTAACAATGGACAAAAGAGCTTAACGCAAGTTGATGCCATGGCAAACAACTTTAAAATGCCACAAGTATTACGCTCTAGCTTGGCGGTGGATCACACGGTGGATGGTTACAAATTCACTTTGGAAGGTATCTACACAAAGACAATCAATGACTTGAAATTCCAACAAGTGAACTTGAAAGACTCAGTGAAATACTACACATATGACGTATTGAAGCAAATGCCTATCTATTTATCAGGTGGTGCAACAGGTCAAAAATTGAATACAAACTTCGCAAATGCATACGAATTATCGAACACCTCTGAAGGTCACCGTTACAGCTTAACCGCTCAAGTATCGAAGACATTCACGAATGGATTCACGTTCATGACGGCATATACCTTTGGCGAAAGCTTTGACTTAACGAACGGTATTCGTAACTCGATGGAATCGAACTGGCAGTTAAATCAATCTTTGACGCCTAATAACCCTAAATTAGCCTATTCAAATTTCGATATTCGTCACCGTATTATTGGTTCATTTGGATACACGAAAGTATACAAGAATGGTAGTGCAACCACTTTATCGGGTGTATTCAGTGCGCAATCGGGTGCTCCATTTACGTGGGGTTTTGTAAACTCAACCATTGCTAATACGCCACAAGCAGCTGGTTTAGCCTATGTTTTCAAGGATGAAACGGAAGCAGCGAAGTATTTGGTAGATGATGCCAAATTAGGTTCGGCAGCAACCCAAGCGAAAGCATTCATGGACTACATCAATGCAGATGAATATTTAAGCACGCGTAAAGGAAACTTTACAGAGCGTAATGGTGGTCGTACACCTTGGAATGCGACGCTAGACTTAAAATTAAACCATATGATCAAAATGTCAAATGGCCACGATTTACAGTTCTCATTAGACATCATGAACGCTACGAACTTAATCAACAGCAACTGGGGTAGAATTTACTTCGCACCTAATACATTCAACTCGACGGCAAGCTTAGGCTTATCTCGTGTGAACTCAGGTACAGCAGCTGATCCGACTTATAAGTTCGCGGTTCCATCTTCACCTTACACGGTAGATCAAATGGGATCTAGATGGCAGATGCAAGTAGGAGCACGTTATACGTTCTAATCTGCTTACGTGTTAATAAAAAAGGCGAATCGAGAGATTCGCCTTTTTTATTGTGCTGTTAGCGAGACCAGCGAAATCTTCGTCTACCCAGCATGCCAGATAAACCTGTTCCTTGGTTTTCTCTGAAGTTCGCCACATAAACCGGCTGTGCAATTAAATCACTTAGATGTCCGGCCATTAAGCTTTGGGACTTAGCAACCCATTCCTGGTATTGATCTTTCACCGAAATGTGAGAAGGTAGGTAGTTCTTGAAAATGTTTAGATCAAAGGAGGAAGCACCTATTCCTGCCCCAGACAATTCTCCATCGTAGGCATTAATCATTTGCTCGATGTGATTAGGCACCGGAACCATCATTGCTGGTTTGCCTAAATACATGGCTTCCGCAACAGATTCAAAACCGGCAGTGGAAATCAATCCAGCACATTCGGTCATCTTTGCCAAATAATTCTCTGCATCAATCGGATGGAATGTTAACGAATCCGAATAGTGATACGTCTCTCTGCGTGCCGGATTATCCCAAAAACAATCCAATTTTACCTCCGGATTCGCATTTGACCACGCCATAATATCTTCGGATAAGCGGAAGTGCGTTAAATACGCTAACCAACGCTCTCCTGCTTTAGGAACAATGCTTTTTACTTGCTGACGCAATAGGGGTGGAACCACCTCGATCTTCGCGTCATTATCGATGGGGCGGAAAGACAAGCCCAATAATTTCTTCGAACCAATCGACGTGATCAGCGTATTCATATTTAAAAGAATACGGTCGATCTTCTTCTCTGAAATGCTCTCGAAGTTCTTATTTAGTAACAAATATTGATGTCCTACGGACATCGTTGGGATTTTAGATCCCGATTTTAGCTTATATAAGCCCGTGATGGACTCGTAGAAGTTTACGATTCCGTCTGGCTGCAATGCTTCGATGAACGCTTCTAATTGCGTGGCGCTTTTCCAAAAGGTCTTGAAATTCGTAAATGCCTGCGCCGCTGTTTTAAATAGCTGCACGGATTTACCATTTCCGAAAATGATGGAAGGACTCTCGTATTGTAGTAAAGGAGTGTCTCCAATAAAATCGAGGAAAAAAGTAGGTATTTTTCTGCCTCTAAAGGAACCCACCGCATAACCGATCACCTCGTGACCCGCCTCGCGCGCGATTTGTGTGAATGAGATCGCTTGTGTTAAATGTCCGCGACCCTCGCCTTGTACGGTAAATATGAATTTGCCCATCTTATACGGCGATTGCCTCGCCTAAAATTTCGTTTAACTCTGCTTTCAAATTGTATAGTGGGAATTCGATGATTTGCCATTCCCCTCTGTGTGTTTCCACTAAGGCTGTCAATGATTCAACCCAGTCCCCAGAATTCATGTACGCGATGCCGTCGATCATTTTGATTTCAGCCTTGTGAATATGGCCACAGATGATGCCATCCGCGCCTTTGGCCTTCGCTAACTCCGCAAGTTTCTCCTCAAAATCCGAGATGAAATTCACCGCCGCCTTCACTTTTTGCTTAATCACCTGTGAAAGGGAATAATAAGGCTTCCCTTGCCAGCTGCGGTATTGATTATACCATTTATTCAACCACAACAAGAACGTGTAGCCGATATCGCCTAAATAGGCCAGCCATTTCATTTGGCTCGTGATACTGTCGAAAATATCGCCGTGTGTGATGAAATATTTCTTGCCAAAACTCTTCAACATATAGTCCTGGCGAATCGAAAACTGCTTTCCAATTTTCAATGGAAGCACTTGCTCCAAGAAATCATCATGATTCCCGCGCAAATAAATCACCTCCGTATCCCACTTGTCCATCATCTTTAACACACAGCGGAAAAAAGCCGTGTGCTTCTTCTTCCAGCTGCCGCCTTTTTTCAGTTGCCAGCCGTCGATAATGTCGCCGTTTAAGATGAGTTGGTGGCACGAATGTGCGCGTAAGAATTCGTTTACCTCGGCTGCTTTAGCTCCCTTGCTACCTAAATGCAAGTCTGAGATAACGATCGTTTTGTAGGTGGGTTGAGAATGATGGCCCATGTTTGCCTATTTGGTTTACCAAAAATAGGCCATCACTTTAACCTCCTGATTAAGCAATTATTACGCAAAAGTTAAATTTACCAGACCATAGGTACCTCAATCAACAACACCTTCGTGCCTGCTGCTGAAGCCTTTACCTCGATGGAATCAGTTTGTGAAATCCCGATCGCATCTCTGCGTCCCAGTTTCTCGCCTGCCACTTCGATCCCACCTTCAATCACAAACACAAAAGCACCTTGCTGTGCCCCATGTAGTGCATAGCTCAGACTCTCGCCTTCGGTTATTTCAGTGATATTAAAATAGGTATCTTGATTTACTTGTAAAGAATCAATGTCCGTTCCTAGTGGCGAAACCACCGTCTTCCATTGTCCTTTAAAGTCCTCCGGATTATAACTGCGCTGATCGTAGCGCGGTTTGATGTTTTTCAGCTTGGGCATAACCCAGATTTGGAACAATTCCAAAGCCTCCGTCTGGCTCGCATTAAACTCCGAATGATAAATCCCAGAGCCCGCAGACATAATCTGCACATCCCCCGCCTTAATAATGCCATTCGTTCCCATCGAGTCCTCATGAGCCACAGCCCCTTTCATCGGAATGGTCACGATCTCCATATTATCGTGCGGATGTTTGCCAAAACCCATTCCAGCCGCAATGTAATCATCATTCAGCACGCGTAACGCACCAAAATGGATTCTCGCTGGATTATAATAGCCTGCAAAACTAAAACTAAAGGCGGTCTTTAGCCAGCCGTGATCGGCGGTTCCGCGGGAGGAGGCAGGGTGTAGTTCGGTTTTCATAAGGGTAGTCGCTAGTCGCTAGTCGCTAGTCGCTAGTCGCTAGTCGCTAGTCGCTAGTCGCTAGTCGCTAATTTTCGGTCGTAAAGTTCGAGATTTTTTATCTCTTCTCTATACTCTATGCTCTATAATCTTCTAAAACCAAAAGAGCCAGAACAAAGTTCCAGCTCATTTGACTACAGACTAGCGACTAGCGACTAGTGACTATAGATATTGATTCGCGTTCGTAGCGTTCAAGTCTTCGAAAGCTGTTTTTAAACGAGCTACCAAAGTCTCTTCGCCCTTACGTAACCAAACACGTGGGTCATAGTATTTCTTGTTCGGAGAATCGTCACCTGTTGGGTTACCGATTTGGCCTTGTAAATAAGCCTCATTTGCTTTGTAGAATCCTAAGATACCTTCCCAGAATGCCCATTGCGTATCTGTATCGATATTCATTTTGATCGCACCATAAGATAATGCTTCACGGATTTCTTCGCGAGATGAACCAGAACCACCGTGGAATACGAAGTTGATAGGTTTCTCAGCAGTTAAGCTATATTTTTCTTTGATGAATTTTTGTGAGTTCTTCAAAATAACTGGTTGCAACTTCACGTTACCTGGTTTGTAAACTCCGTGTACGTTACCGAATGCCGCAGCGATAGTGAAACGGTGAGAGATTTTGGACAATACTTCATAAGCATAAGCCACCTCTTCCGGTTGTGTATATAATTTAGATGAATCTACATCAGAGTTATCCACACCATCTTCCTCACCACCTGTAACACCTAATTCGATTTCTAAGGTCATGCCCATTTTAGACATACGCTCTAAATATTTTGCGCAGATTTCTAAGTTTTCTTCCAAAGGCTCCTCAGACAAATCAATCATATGAGAAGAGAACAAAGGTTGTCCAGTTTCAGCGAAGAATTTCTCACCAGCATCTAATAAACCGTCGATCCAAGGTAATAATTTTTTCGCGCAGTGGTCAGTGTGCAAAACCACTTGAACACCGTATGCTTTCGCCATTTGGTGAACGTGGTAAGCGCCAGAGATGGAACCAGCAATCGCTGCTGCTTGATTCTCGTTAGAAAGGGACTTTCCAGCGTAGAAAATACCACCACCGTTAGAAAATTGGATGATAACAGGAGAATTCACTGCTTTCGCTGCTTCTAATACTGCATTCACCGTATCTGTACCAGTTACGTTAACCGCTGGTAAAGCGAATTGATTTTTCTTAGCGATTTCAAATAACTCTTGAACCGCATCTCCGTGCAACACTCCTGTTTGATTGGATAAACTTGACATAATGCTTTTTTTTCTTGGGAAATAAATAAAAACTGCCTGATTTTCAGCAACTAAAGCCCAAAAATACAAATTATTATTGATTTTTCGAGGAGTAATATGAGAAAAATCCAATTTTCCGATGGAGAGTATAGATAGTCCGGAGGGAATGAGTCCGAAGTCCGAAGGATCATTCACCATCTCTACTCTCTCATCTCCTTTGTTCTTTGTGCTTTATTCTTTATGCTCTCCATTTTCCATTCAACATTTTTTTATCATTTAACATTCACCATTCACCATTTACCATTAATTTAACGCCATGAAAAATATCCTCCTCCTATTCCTTTCATTCGCCTCATTCTCCCAAAACGATGACATCGTTCGTGGCCCTTATTTACAATCCATGACGTCTGAATCCGTGTTGATTCACTGGCGTACGGCATCACCTCAGACTAGCCAAGTAACTTTGGAGACAAAAGGGGAGAAGAAGTTGCGCATGATTGCGGATACGAATCGGGTGATTGATCATGTGTTGAAAGTGTCAGGGTTAGCACCTAATAAATCTTACACGTATAAAATCTCCTCGAATCACCAGGGGAGTTTTCATACTAAGCCGAAGGCCGGAGATCCTAATTCTGTGCGGATTTGGGCTTTAGGGGATTTTGGCTTTGTTACACCGAATCAAAATGCGGTGATTTCTTCCATTAAGAATTATACGGCAGATAAGCCGATCGATGCTTGGATTTGGTTAGGAGACAATGCCTATAATAATGGGAAGGACGAAGAATACCAAAAATACGTCTTTGATGTGTACCAAGCAGACTTTTTCCCTAATTTGGCCTTATATCCATCCCCTGGAAATCACGATTATGCAGGGAAACACGATCCCACAGTTCCACCCTATTTCAAGATATTTTCATTACCCACAGAAGGGGAAGCTGGCGGAATTGCGTCTCATTCAGAATCCTATTATTCAGTGGATTATGGCTCCTTGCACTTGATTTCTATTGATACGGAATTGCGCGATGAAGCGGGGAACAAGGTGATGGATGGGAAAGGAGATCAATATGATTGGTTGGCCAAAGACTTAGCCGCAAATCGCCTCCCCTTCACAATCGTCTATTTTCACAAGCCACCTTATTCTAAAGGTTCGCACGATTCAGATACTGAGTCAGACATGAAAAATATGCGCGAAAAAGTGAATCCACTTTTTGAGAAGTACAATGTGGACGTGGTGTTAGCCGGACACAGTCACGTCTATGAGCGGACTAAGCCTTTGCGCGGACATTTTGGTATAAATAATTCCTTCGATGCAGCTACGCAAGTGGTGGCTACAGAAAAAGCACCTAATCACTACGTAGTGGGCAAAAAAGGCCAAGGAGTGATTTATGTGGTCAATGGTTCAGGGAGTAGATTAGGCGGAAGAATGCCTGGTTTCCCATTGAAATCGGCGGTTTACGTAAACACAGAGGTAGGCGGATCGATGATTATTGATGTGTCTAAGTCGAAGTTTGACGCGAAATGGGTCGCCGCGGATGGACAGGTTCGGGATCAGTTTGTCATTGAAAAGTAACAATATCAAATTGTAAAATCTGTTTTATTCCGGATAGAATATCAACCGCGCATCCTTATATTTATTCTTCAAATAAATAATTATGAAATCAACCGTCTTATCACTTCTTTTCCTAGGCTTAACTTTTGGGTCTGTGGCTCAATCGGATTTAAAGTCACAATTAAATCAGAAGCGAGTGACCCTTCCAAATGGTTGGAAATTATCTCCGCACGGAGCGTCTGTTGCGTTAGGGGATTTGCCCTTAAATGTGGTGGTTTCGCCGTATCAGCGTTATCTTTTAGTGACGAATAATGGCCAAAGCGTCCAAAGCTTGCAACTTATCGACGCAGCCACTCACCAGGTCCTAGATTCACAAAAGCTACCTAAATCATGGTATGGCTTAAAAGTAGCAGGCGATAATAAAACTGTATTTGTTTCCGGAGCCAATGATAATTGCGTTCTGGTTTTTCATATTGAAGCTGGAAAACTAGTGGAGCAAGAAAAAATTGCTTTAACGAATGATCCTAAGGCCATTATTTCTCCTACAGGAATTGAGTTCGATGATGCATCTGGCATCTTATATGTAGTCACTAAAGATAATAATTCCTTGTATGTGGTTGATGCAGCTAAAAAAGCAGTGCTTTCTGTTCATAAACTTCCTGGGGAGGCCTTTACGTGCTTATTGGACAAGAAGAAGGAATTGCTTTATATCTCGGTGTGGGGAGCGCGTCAAATTCTTACTTTTCAAATTAAAACCAAGACTTTTTCAAAGGCTATCGCAGTGGGGGATCACCCAAACGAGATGGTGCTAACGAAAAATGGCAACGTATTATTTGTGGCCAATGCTAATGACAATTCTGTTTCAGTCGTGGATACACGTGCTGGGAAAGAGATTGAAGTTTTAAATGCGGCACTTGTGCCTAATGCTTTGGAAGGTAGTTCGACAAACGGTTTGGCCTTATCAGCAGATGAAGAAAGATTATACGTATCGAATGCAGATAACAACTGCTTAGCGGTATTCGAAGTAGAAAAACCGGGTCAATCGAAGTCCTTAGGTTTCATTCCAGTAGGCTGGTATCCCACATCGTTGAAAATAGTCAAAGGAAAATTATATGTGGCGAATGGAAAAGGATTCTCTTCTTTCGCGAATCCGAAAGGACCTAATCCGATTGCCAAAAAACAAACGGTTACCTACCAGAAATCGGATAATACCGCGAACGCACCAAGTGAATATATCGGTGGTTTAATGAAAGGCACCATGTCCATCTTCAAGGAACCTACAGCAAAAGAATTAGCCGTGCTTTCAGAGGCCGTCTATTTAAATACTCCCTATAACAAGGATGTCGAGATGAATGCCGCTGGGGAAATAGGAAATCCGATCCCAATGAAAGTGGGGGACGCTTCACCGATAAAATACGTGTACTATATATTAAAAGAAAACCGTACCTACGATCAGGTATTGTCTGATGTGGTGGGAGGCAATGGAGATACGACTTTATTGTTATTTGGCGAAAAATATACGCCTAATCAGCACAAGCTAGTGAAAGATTTCGTTTTGTTAGATAATTTCTACGTGGATGGGGAAGTGAGTTCGGATGGTCACAACTGGTCGACATCAGCACATGCCACCGATTATTTAGAGAAAACGTGGCCTACTTCCTACGGTGGACGTGGTGGTAAATACGATGGGGAAGGAAACCGTGCGATAGCGAATCCGAAGAATGGATTTATCTGGGATTATTGCAAGCGCGCAGGCGTTTCTTACCGTACTTACGGAGAATTTGCCACTGGTTTCAAACCCAATATCCCTGCCCTTAAAGATCACTTTTGTCCAGACTATTCTTCATTTAACCAAGATGTGATGGACACGACTCGTTTTCAGGCTTGGAAAAGAGACTTTGATCGTTTACTCGCTTTAGGTCAGGTCCCTCATTTTAATTCGATGCAATTTCCAAACGACCACACAGAAGGTCAACGCCTGGGCAAAAAGACCCCTTTCGCGTATGTAGCGGATAATGATTACGCGATTGGCTTGTTTGTGGAGCATTTGTCGAAGTCCCCAATTTGGAAGGAAACAGCCGTTTTCATTGTAGAAGATGATGCCCAAAACGGCCCCGATCATGTTGATGCCCATCGTACAACAGCTTATTTAGCGGGAGGATTTGTGAAGCGTGGATTTATAGATCATACGCCTTACTCTACTTCGTCAATGTTGCGTACGATTGAATTAATCCTTGGCTTGCCTCCAATGAGTCAATACGATGCAGCCGCGACTCCAATGTACCGTAGCTTTAGTGCAGCACCTAACTTGACTCCGTTTATCCACGAATTACCACGCACGAATTTGTTTGAACTAAACGTGAAAGACACACCAAGTGCTCAAAAAAGCGCGAAATTCAATTTCAAAAAAGAGGATTCGATTCCAGATTTAGAATTCAGCGAAGTGATTTGGAAAGCTGTAAAAGGGGAGAACTCGGTGATGCCTGCACCCCGTAGAGCGGCGATTTTAGCTACAACGGAAGAAGTAGAGGATTAAGGAGAGTAGAGATTATAGAGTAGAGAGCATAAAGAATAAAGCACAAAGGTGGTGAAAAACGCTGTGTGATTTAGTCGTCACTGCGTGACTCAGTCGACTTCGTCTTAGTCCGAAGGGAATGAGTCCGGAGTCCGAAGGAAAAAAGTCTAGAGCCCGCAGGATCATTCACCATTTACCACTCACCATTTACCATCTCTACTCTCTACTCTATTATCTCCTCACTATAATTGCTTGATTTTCAAAATATTTTTAACCCTACTATTGTTTGTATTATTTTTTTTCCTACCTTTGCACTCCCGTTCGACAAACGCAGTTTTTTATTCAGAGAGAGGTTGGCAGAACTTCCCGAATTTATTTAAAACACATAAAATGCATGTCAAACAGGTCTTAAATCGAGGAAAGCTTGATTTTTGTGTTAGAACTGGTATTGATTGATGACCGTTGAATGCCCAGCCCATTGATTAAATATTAAGCTACACAAGGTGTTTTTTCGCTGTTATCCACAGCGGGTCCATCTTGTCGCCTTATACCAATTCTGCTTTTTTTATTGTTTAGATTCCTATATCACTCTCGGTTGAGGGATGATTTTGAATAAAAGTCTTACAACAAGCCACGGTAGCCTTGTAAGCATATTTATATTTTAAATATTAACATATTATGTCAGGAATTATTGGTAAAAAAGTCGGTATGACTAGCCTATACATGGAAGACGGTAAAGCTGTTCCATGTACGCTAATTGAAGCCGGTCCTTGTGTGGTTACACAAGTGAAAACTGTAGAGAAAGAAGGCTATAACGCTGTTCAAATCGGCTACGGTGAGAAAAAAGAAAAGCACACAACAAAATCTTTGTTGGGTCACTTCAAGAAAGCAAATACTACTCCCAAGAAAAAGTTGGTAGAATTTCGCACGTTTGAGCAGCCTCTTGCATTAGGAGATGTTCTAACGGTTGAAATGTTAGAATTAGACACTTACGTTGACGTAGTGGGTACTTCTAAAGGTAAAGGTTTCCAGGGTGTTGTTAAGCGTCACGGATTTGCCGGTGTGGGTGGTCAAACTCACGGTCAGCATAACCGCGGTCGTCACCCAGGTTCAATTGGTGCGTGTTCATTCCCATCTCGTGTATTCAAAGGCTTACGCATGGCGGGTCGTACAGGTGGTAATCGTGTAAAGGTTCAAAACTTACAAGTTTTGAGAGTCTATCCAGAGAAAAACTTAGTAGTAGTTTCTGGATCAGTACCTGGAGCTAAGAACTCATACGTAATCATTGAAAATTAAAAATTGGGCCTAGCCTAAACAATAGACATTCTGAAACATGGAATTATCAGTATATAACATAGCAGGAAAAGATACCGGAAAGAAAATTACTCTTTCGGATGAAATCTTTGGTATCGTTCCTAACGAGCATGTGGTTTACTTAGATGTGAAGCAATATTTAGCTAACCAACGTCAAGGAACTCACAAAGCGAAAGAGCGTGCAGAAGTTTCTCGCTCGACTCGCAAGATTAAGAAACAAAAAGGTACGGGTGGTGCGCGTGCAGGTTCAATGAAATCTCCTTTGATGAAAGGTGGTGGACGTATCTTCGGACCACGCCCACGTGATTACCACTTCAAATTGAACAAGAAAGTGAAAGCATTGGCTCGCCAATCAGCTTTAGCGGCTAAGGCTCAAAGTGGAGATATCGCGATCTTAGATTCAGTTTCTTTCGCAACACCACAAACTAAGGCGTATTTAGCCATGTTAAAAGCGCTTCAATTAGATAACACAAAGACATTATTGATCACTCCAGAAGTTGACAAGAATGTCGTATTATCTGGTCGTAACGTTCCAAAAACGAAAGTAACAACTGCCGGAGATGTGAACACATACGATTTAGTGAACGCAGGTAAGTTGTTAATCACGACTGCAGCGATTGAAAAAATTGAGTCATCATTCAGTAACTAATTGACAGAAAATTTTCTGTTATAAACGAAAATAAAAATGGGCATTATTAAACGTCCGGCCTTGACTGAAAAGTCGCAAGCCATGCAAGAAAAAGGCCAATACACGTTTGTTGTTGAATTGACAGCAAACAAAATCGAAATTGCCAAAGAGGTGAAGAAGATGTACGGTGTTGATGTTCAAGATGTGAGAACAATGCGTCAGATTGGAAAAGTAAAATCCAAGTCTACACGTACGAAAGTCACTTCTGGACGTACTTCTACGATCAAGAAGGCAATTGTAACAGTGGCTCCAGGTGAAGTAATTGACTTCTACCAAGGAATCTAATTAATAAAAACTAAGGGGGTTCATCCCGATAAATTGAACTAATTAAATGGCAGCAATTAAAAAAATTAAACCAACAACTCCAGGACAACGTCAGCGCATTGCGCCTACGTTCGAGGAGATTACTACGGACAAACCGTACAAGCCTTTACTAGAACCGATCAAAAGAACGGGTGGTAGAAATGCAGATGGTCGTCGCTCAATGCGTTACATTGGTGGTGGTCACAAGCGTCGTTACCGTGTGATTGATTTCACTCGTGCGAAATTTGATGTTCCTGCAACGGTATTAACAGTAGAATACGATCCAAACCGTACTTCTCGTATCGCTCTTATTGAGTATACAGACGGTCAAAAATCATACATTTTGGCTCCAGCTGGTATCCAGGTAGGCCAAACAGTTATCTCAGGAGAGAAAGTAGCTCCAGAGGTGGGAAATACATTGCCTTTGGCAAACATCCCATTAGGTACATTAGTGCACGCAATCGAATTACAACCTGGTAAAGGAGCTGAAATGGCTCGTTCTGCTGGAACGTACGCTCAATTGTTAGCACGTGATGGAAAATATGCAACCTTGAAATTGCCTTCAGGTGAGATGCGTATGGTACTTGCTCGTTGTCTTGCGACAATCGGTACAGTATCTAACTCTGATCACATGAACGTGAACCTAGGTAAAGCAGGACGTCACCGTTGGTTAGGTCGTCGTCCGCGTGTTCGTGGTGTTGTAATGAACCCAGTTGATCACCCTATGGGTGGTGGTGAGGGTCGCTCTTCAGGAGGTCACCCACGTTCTCGTAACGGTTTATTGGCTAAGGGTAAGAAAACTCGTAATCCAAAGAAACACACTAATCGTCTTATCATCAGTAGAAGAAAAAAATAGTTAGATGGCACGTTCACTAAAAAAAGGTCCTTACATTGATTACCGCCTTGATAACAAGGTTCAGGCTATGAACGAATCCGGAAAGAAATCCGTGATTAAAACATGGTCTAGACGTTCAATGATCTCTCCAGATTTCGTAGGTCACACATTCGCAGTACATAACGGGAATAAATTTATCCCTGTTTTTGCAACTGAAAATATGGTAGGTCACAAATTAGGTGAGTTCTCTCCAACACGTAACTTCCGTGGTCACGTGGCGAAAAAAGACAAAGGTAAAAGGTAAATAGATAGACTCTCGGGTCTTAATCAATATTGAAAATGGAAGCAATTGCTAAATTAAGAAATGTTCCTACGTCGCCGCAGAAGATGCGTATTGTCGCAGACATGGTACGTGGACAGAAAGTATCCAAAGCGTTGGGTATCTTAAAATTTGAGCCCAAAGTTGGTGCTAAATCGATAGAGAAATTATTACTCTCTGCGGTTTCTAACTGGCAAAACAAGCATGTCGATGCTAAAATTGAGGAAGCGGACTTGTTCATCAAGACTATCTTCGTTGATGGAGGTGCTTCGATCAAGCGTTTACGTCCTGCTCCGCAAGGAAGAGGTCACCGCATCTTGAAGCGTTCAAATCACATCACTTTAGTAGTGGCTTCTTCTGAAGCTCCTGCTTTAGAAACAAGTTCAGCAGAATAATTAACTATTAGATAAAACAAGAAATGGGACAAAAAATTAACCCCGTTGGATTAAGATTAGGAATCGTAAGAGGTTGGGATTCTAATTGGTACGGAGGAAAGACTTTCGCAGATAAGCTTGTTGAAGACGAGAAAATCAGAAAGTACGTTGCCGCTCGTATTCCAAAAGGATCTATCTCAAAAGTTATTATTGAGCGTACCTTAAAGCGCATCACGTTGACAATCAACACAGCTCGTGCTGGTGTGGTTATCGGAAAGCAAGGTGCTGAGGTAGATAAAGTAAAAGAAGAGTTAAAGAAAATCACTGGTAAAGATGTTCAAATCAACATCTTTGAGATTAAGCGTCCAGAAATCGATGCGAAATTAATCGGTGAGGCTATCGCTCAACAATTACAAGCTCGTATTTCATTCCGTCGTGCCATGAAGCAAGCTATCGCTTCTGCGATGCGTGTAGGTGCACAAGGAATTAAATTAAAATTATCAGGTCGTTTAGGTGGTGCTGAAATGGCACGCTCTGAAGGATACAAAGAAGGTCGTATTCCTCTTCATACGCTTCGTGCGGATGTTGATTACGCTATCTCTGAGGCTTTAACAGTATACGGAAAGATCGGTATCAAAGTATGGGTATTCCGTGGTGAAGTTTTCGGTAAGCCAGATTTATCTCCTAATGCAAACATGGGATTACAATCAACTGCAGCGGATTCTCGTGGCGGTGATCGTGGACCTCGTGGACGTGGTGATGACCGTGGTCGTCGTCGTCCTGAAGGAGCTGATCAAGGTGGAGACCGTAACAAACCAGGTGCTGGCGGTGCGAACCGTGGCCGTGGTGGAAAGCGATAAAATATATTTGAATTAGATATTAGACTTATAAGAAGATGTTACAACCAAAAAGAACGAAATTTCGTAAGCAACAAAAAGGTCGCGTAAGAGGTGTTGCAACCCGTGGCCACGAGATTGATTTTGGATCATTCGCTATTAAATCTTTAGAGCCAGGTCGTATCACCGCTCGTCAAATTGAAGCAGCTCGTATCTCGGTAACCCGTGCTATGAAACGTGAAGGACAAGTTTGGATTCGTATCTTCCCTGACAAACCTATCACTAAGAAACCTGCAGAGGTTCGTATGGGTAAGGGTAAGGGTGCTCCAGAATATTGGGTAGCTAATGTTCGTCCAGGAACTATTTTGTTTGAATCGGCAGGGGTTCCTTTGGCGATCGCTCAAGAGGCTTTACGTTTAGCGGCACAAAAGTTGCCAATGCGTACGAAGTTTGTAGTTCGTAGAGATTATTCAGAATAGGATATTAAACCCACAGTTTAATACATCCAAATAACATTGTTATGAAAAACGCAGAAATACAAAAATTAGGAGTTGAAGAATTAAAGAAGCAGATCGCTGCTGAGCAAGAGAACATCTCTCGTTTGAAATTAGCTCACGCTATTTCACCGATTGAAAATCCAATGCGTATTCGTCAAAACCGTAAATTGATCGCGAAGTTAGAAACTGCTCTAAGCGCGGCAACAAAAGCTTAATTATTAATTTTTAATAGGCCGGTTCAAATACGCTATCGGCCAATTGTTTAACAAGTAATCCAACAACCATGGAAGAAAGAAACCTGAGAAAAGTAAGAATTGGGAAAGTGGTGAGTAACAAGATGGATAAGTCTATCACCATTACCGTTGACCGTAAGGTTAAGCACCCATTGTACGGAAAGTTCGTACAGAAAACAACAAAATTGATGGCACACGATGAGAACAACGAGTGCGGAATCGGTGACACAGTGAAAGTAATGGAGACTCGTCCACTTTCTAAAAACAAGTGTTGGAGATTAATAGAAGTAGTCGCTAAAGCGAAGTAATTCTATATTGTTATACAAAATTTAAAATTTAAAGATCAAATATAATGTTACAGCAAGAATCAAGATTGGGTGTAGCGGATAATTCTGGAGCAAAAGAAGTTTTAGTCATTCGCGTATTAGGCGGTACTGGCAAAAGATACGCTTCTATTGGAGATAAAATTGTCGTTTCTGTGAAGTCAGCTCTTTCTTCTTCTAATATGAAGAAAGGAACCGTTTCAAGAGCAGTAGTTGTTCGTGTGAAAAAAGAAATTCGTCGTAAAGATGGTTCATATATTCGTTTCGAAGACAACGCAGCCGTTTTATTAAACGCAAATGATGAGCCGAGAGGAACTCGTATTTTCGGGCCAGTTGCGCGTGAGTTGCGTGATGCAGGATTCATGAAAATTGTTTCCCTAGCCCCTGAAGTTTTATAATTAGATGAGATATTGGGTGAACCCAATTTAATAATCATACAATGGAAAAAAATACAAGTAAACCAGCAAAATTGCACGTTAAAAAAGGAGATACTGTTCAAGTAATCGCAGGTAATGCGAAAGGCAAAACAGGTGTGATCAAACAAGTGATCGTTGAAAAATCTCGTGCAATCGTAGAAGGAGCTAACTTGCAAACAAAGCACGTTAAGCCATCTGCAGCTAATCCTCAAGGAGGAATCGAAAAGCGTGAAGGTTCAATCCACATCTCTAACCTAATGGTTGTTGAAAACGGAAAGCCTGTACGTACAGGTCGTAAATTGAACGAGAAAGGTAAATTACAACGCTATTCTAAAGCGACTGGTAAATTTATCGCATAATTAGAACTTAACCGTGGGTCGGAAATCCACAAAATATACTACAATGGCAGTACCTAGATTAAAAGAACGTTTTGTTAAGGAGGTTGTACCAAGCTTAAAAGAAAAGTTTCAGTACAAGTCTATCATGCAAGTGCCTAAGATTACTAAAATCGTAATCAACAAGGGCGTTGGAGCCGCAGTGTCGGACAAAAAATTAGTAGATATCGCTGTAGAGGAAATTACTCAAATCGCTGGTCAAAAAGCGGTAGCAACTATCTCTAAGAAAGCTATCTCTAACTTTAAGTTACGTGAAAACATGCCTATCGGTGTGAAAGTAACTTTACGTGGAGATCGTATGTACGAATTCTTAGATCGTTTGACAACAGTTTCTTTAGCACGTGTTCGTGACTTTAAAGGAATCTCTGAAAAAGGATTTGATGGTCGTGGAAACTATACGTTAGGGGTTAAGGAGCAAATTATCTTCCCTGAGATTTCAATCGATAAAGTAAGCAAGATCTCTGGTATGGATATCACGTTTGTGACAACTGCCGAAACAGATGAAGAAGCTTACGCTTTATTAGCAGCGGTTGGAATGCCTTTTTCAAATCAAAAAAAATAAATAGCCCTTTAGGCTTTCATAAAAACCTTTAAATTTTTACAAAATGGCTAAAGAGTCAGTAAAAGCAAGAGAAAGAAAACGCGAAGCAGCAGTTGCAAAATATGCAGTGAAGCGCGCAGCTTTAAAAGCAGCTGGAGATTACGTTGGATTGGATAAACTTCCAAAAAATGCATCTCCTGTACGTTTACACAACCGTTGTAAATTAACAGGACGTCCTCGTGGATATATGCGTAAGTTCGGTATTAGCCGTGTTACGTTCCGTGAAATGGCATCCAATGGTTTGATTCCAGGTGTAACTAAATCAAGCTGGTAATATTATTTGATTAATTAAATTCATTTTTGTAATTTTGCAGGCCCATTTTAAAAGACCTGCGGCAAATTTAAAAACAATGACAGATCCAATAGCAGATTATTTAACCCGATTGAGAAATGCCTTGAAGGCACGCCATAGGGTAGTTGAAATTCCTGCTTCCAACATTAAAAAGGAAATTACGAAAGTACTTTTTGATAAAGGATACATTTCAAACTATAAATTCGATGATTCATCCGTACAGGGAACCATCAAAATTGCGTTGAAATACAATTCAGTTACGAAGCAACCCGCTATCGTAAACTTGACTCGTATTTCTAAGCCAGGTCTTCGTAAATACAATGGTGCTGAAGAGTTACCGCGCGTATTGAACGGATTGGGTATCGCTATCTTGTCTACTTCTAAAGGAGTAATCACAGATAAAGAAGCTCGTACTTTACACGTAGGTGGAGAGGTACTTTGTTACGTATATTAATAATTGTTTCACGCTGAAAGGGGAGCGATCCCGGAATTTAAGCTATAATTAAAGTCTAATGTCAAGAATTGGAAAAAAGATTATCACTATCCCTGCAGGAGTAACTGTAGACGTGACTGCTGGTAATTTAGTGACAGTGAAGGGTCCTAAAGGAACTTTGTCACAACAAGTTGATCAAGATATGATCATTACTATCGAAGAGGGTGTTTTAACTGTGGCTCGTCCTACAGAACAAAAACGTCACAAAGCGATGCACGGTTTATATCGTTCTTTGATCAATAACATGGTCGTGGGTGTGAGTGAAGGTTACCAAAAAGATTTGGAAATCATCGGGGTTGGTTACAAGGCCGCAAATCAAGGAAATATTTTAGAATTAAGCTTGGGTTACTCTCACGCGATTTTCATGTCGATTCCTGCTGAAGTTTCTGTTGCAACTGCCATGGAAAAAGGTAAGAATCCAATGGTTACTTTAAAATCGATTGATAAGCAATTAATCGGTCAAGTAGCTGCGAAAATCAAGTCTCTACGTCCAGTTGAGCCATACAAAGGTAAAGGTGTTCGTTTCTTAGGAGAGCAAGTACGTCGTAAAGCTGGTAAAGCAGGCGGTAAAAAATAAATTTTAAGCGTGGGCCGGAAATCCACACAAACAAGTTAACAAATGGCAACAACCAAAAATTTACGCAGAACCCGCATTAAACGTGCGATTCGTGCTAAGATCGCAGGAACAGCGGAGCGTCCGCGTTTAACTGTATATCGTTCTAATACTGCATTATATGCACAATTAGTAGATGATTTAGCTGGTAAGACTATCATGTCAGCTACATCTTACAAAAAGGATAAAGTGAATAACAATATTGAAGCTGCGAAGTCAGTAGGTTTAGCAATCGCTGCGAAAGCGAAGGCGGCTGGAATTGAGAAAGTAGTTTTTGACCGTAACGGTTATTTGTATCACGGAAGAATTAAATCATTAGCTGAAGGTGCTCGCGAGGGTGGCTTACAATTTTAAGAAATAGATATGTCGCATTTACAAGCAAAACCAATAAAGGTTAACGAAGGTGAGTTGAAGGAGAAAGTAGTAGCCATCAACCGTGTTGCAAAAGTAGTTAAAGGTGGTCGTCGTTTTAGTTTCTCAGCAATCGTTGTCGTAGGTGACGGTGCTGGTATCGTAGGATACGGTTTAGGAAAAGCAAACGAAGTAACAGATGCTATCACTAAAGGTATCGAAGACGCTAAGAAAAACTTATTCCAAATTCCTTTGTTGAAGAACACTGTTCCTCACGAGCAATTAGGTAAATTCTCTGGTGGTTTCGTTTTAATCAAGCCAGCTGCTCCAGGTACAGGATTGATCGCCGGTGGTGCGATGCGTGCTGTGTTAGAATCAGTAGGTGTTCATGATGTCTTAGCTAAGTCTAAAGGTTCATCTAACCCTCACAACGTAGTGAAGGCAACCATCGATGCATTAGTTAAGATGAGAGCTCCACACTCAGTAGCTTTCCAACGTGGAATCTCTGTTGCTAAAGTATTTAATGGATAATCAGAGCGCGTAAGCCTCTCTAATAGAACATACAATGTCTAAAGTTAAAATTACTCAAGTTAAAAGTGCAATTAAGCGCCCAGAAGTACAAAAACGTACGATCGCAGCTTTAGGATTAGGTAAAATCCGTAAGAGTGTTGAGGTTGAATTGAATCCAGCGATTGCAGGTATGATTCGTGCCGTAAACCACTTAATTGTAGTTGAAAATATTTAATTAACATGCGAGTTGCTGGAAACAGCAGCGCTAAGCCCCAATTAGAATGAAATTATCGTCATTAAAGCCTGCAGAAGGCTCAGTAAAAGTTAGAAAAAGAGTTGGTCGTGGTCAAGGTTCTGGTTTAGGCGGAACTTCTGCTCGTGGTCACAAAGGTGCTCAATCACGTTCAGGCTATTCTCGTAAGAGAGGTTTTGAAGGTGGTCAAATGCCATTACAACGTCGTGTTCCTAAGTTTGGTTTTAAAAACCACAACCGTGTAGAATACAAAGCGATTAACTTGGATACATTGCAAGCATTAGCTGATGCAATCGGAACTAAGGTGATTACATTTGAAACTCTTTATACGAATGGTTTAGTATCTAAGTCTGACTTAGTGAAAATCTTATCTCGTGGATCCGTTACTTCTGCATTAGAAGTGACAGTGAAAGGTTTCTCAGGTGCTGCTAAAGCTGCGATTGAAGCTGCTGGTGGTAAAGCAATTGTTGGTTAATCCTCTATTCTAATCGAATGAACAAGTTAATAACAACTTTCAAGCATATTTTCTCAATCGATGAGTTAAGAAGCCGTATTATTAATACGCTTCTTTTCATTGCGTTCTTCCGTTTAGGGTCTTATATCGCTTTACCAGGTGTAGATGCGACTAAGTTAACTCAAACAGGAGAGGGTGGACTTTTCGGTTTATTAAATATCTTTTCAGGCGGTGCTTTAAGTAATGCTTCGGTATTTGCTTTGGGTATCATGCCTTACATCTCTGCTTCGATCGCGATTCAGTTATTGACCATTGCCCTTCCGTATTTCCAAAAAATGCAGAAAGACGGTGAGTCAGGTCGCAAGAAGTTAAACCAAATCACCCGTATCTTAACGATCTTCGTTACGGCTGCTCAGGCTTTTACTTATTTACAAGTAACAATCCCATCTGAAGCGATTATGGTTGATCCTTGGTTCTTCCGCTTATATGGCGTCGCTATCTTAATTGGTGGTACGATGTTATGTATGTGGTTAGGGGAGAAAATTACAGATAAAGGTATCGGTAACGGTATCTCGATGTTAATCATGATTGGTATCGTTTCTCGTTTCCCAGCCTCTATTTTACAAGAAGCAGGTTCTCGTGGAATGTCAGGTGCCTTGATGTTTATCATTGAAATTGTTGCCTTGTTCTTCGTAGTAATGGGAGCAATTATGGTAACTCAAGCAGTTCGCCGTATCCCAGTTCAATACGCAAAACAAGTAGTGGGTAGCAAAGCTACGGCAGTAGGTGGTGAGCGTCAATACATTCCTTTGAAGTTAAATGCTTCAGGTGTAATGCCTATCATCTTCGCTCAAGCATTGATGTTTATCCCAGGATTAGTCGCTCAGTCGTTTGCTGAAAAATCAGAATTCGCTTCTTCGGTTGCGTCTGCTTTCGGTGATTTCACGACATGGCAATACAATTTATTATTTGCTTTCTTAATCATTGTGTTCACATTCTTCTACACAGCGATTTCCATTAACCCGACTCAAATCTCTGATGATATGAAACGTGGTGGAGGTTTTGTGCCAGGAGTGAAACCAGGTGAAGAGACAGCTGGATTTATTGCAACGATTTTAGATCGTATTACTTTACCAGGTGCAGTGATGTTATCGTTAATCGCGATTCTTCCTGCCATCGCTAACTTGTTTGGTGTGACGAGAGGATTTGCTTCTTTCTTTGGAGGAACGTCTCTTTTAATCTTGGTAGGTGTAGTATTAGATACATTGCAACAAATAGAAAGTTATTTGTTGATGCGTAAGTACGAAGGTTTAATGCAATCAGGTCGAGTGAAAGGTCGCTCTGAGTTGATTAATCGTTAAGATGATTTATTTAAAGACGCCCGCGGAGTTAGCGATCATTCAACAGAATGGCGAAATCTTAGGGAAGTGTCACGCTGAAGTTGCGAAGGCCATACAGCCGGGAGTTAGTACTTTGGCACTTGATAAAATCGCTTACGAATTCATTAAGGATAATGCAGCGCATCCATCCTTTTTGAACTACCAAGTAGGAAGCCAGAAATATGCCTATTCTTTGTGTATTTCGGTGAATGACGTAGTAGTTCATGGTTTACCGGGAGAATTGATCCTGAAAGAGGGAGATATTATTTCGATAGACGGAGGAGTTTATAAAAATGGCTACCACGCCGATAGTGCTTATACCTATGCCATAGGGAATGTCGCTGAGGATGTAGTTCAATTATTACAACGGACGAAAGAGTCCTTGTATTTAGGTTTGAATCAAGCCGCACCAGGTAAACGAGTAGGCGACATTGGTTTCGCCGTTCAATCCTACACCGAATCATTTGGTTACGGAGTAGTGAGAGAGCTAGTAGGTCATGGAGTAGGTAAGAAGCTTCACGAAAGCCCAGAGGTGCCTAATTATGGTCGCCGCGGGGAGGGAGCTAAGTTGAAAGAAGGAATGGTTATTGCGATCGAACCGATGATTAACTTAGGGAAGCGTCAAATCTCAGTGGATAAGGATGGTTGGACTATCCGGACACAAGATCGTAAGCCAAGTGCTCACTTTGAACACACGGTAGCGGTAGGGAAAGAAGGTCCCCTTATTTTGACGACCTTTGCTCCGATTGAAGAAGTGATTAAAACATCAACAGTATTGTTGAATATATAAATTAATAATTATGGCCAAACAGTCCTCGATAGAAGTAGACGGAATTATTTTGGAAGCTCTTTCGAACGCGATGTTTCGGGTAGAATTGGAAAATACGCACCAAGTCATTGCACACATTTCGGGCAAGATGCGGATGCACTACATCAAGATTTTACCAGGAGATAAGGTGAAGTTAGAGATGTCCCCTTATGATTTAAGTAAGGCTAGAATTGTTTACAGATACAAGTAATTTAAGGTTTGATTTTATAAATACAGTTAATATGAAAGTTAAAGCATCTATCAAGAAACGTAGTGCAGATTGCAAAGTAATCCGTCGTCACGGAAAGCTTTACGTAATCAACAAGAAGAATCCTAAGTTCAAACAAAGACAAGGATAATTCGACAGAATTTTAAATTGATTAATAACAACAATTAATTACCTATATGGCTCGTATTGCAGGGGTTGATATTCCCGACAAAAAAAGAGGAGAAATTGCGTTGACTTATATTTTCGGTATTGGTCGTAGCACTGCTCAAAAAATTTTAACGAAAGCTGCGGTTTCGTTTGACAAGAAAGCTGGTGAGTGGAACGATACGGAGGCTAGCGCTATCCGTGCGATCATCGCTGCTGAATTCAAAACGGAAGGTCAGTTGAAATCTGAGGTACAATTGAACATCAAGCGTTTGATGGACATCGGTTGCTACCGTGGATTACGTCACCGTAAAGGTCTTCCATTACGTGGCCAACGCACTAAGAACAACTCACGTACTCGTAAGGGTCGTAGAAAAACAGTTGCTAACAAGAAAAAAGTAACTAAATAATAACTAGAGGGTAACACCTCTTCGTATTTCATTTCAAATTATGGCACAAGCAAAAAGAAAAGATAAAGCGAAGAAGAGAGTAGTTGTCGTGGAACAAAACGGACAAGTACACATCAAAGCTTCCTTTAACAACATTATTATCTCCATTACTAACTCAGCAGGTCAAGTGATCTCTTGGGCATCAGCAGGAAAGATGGGTTTCCGTGGGTCTAAGAAAAACACTCCTTACGCAGCACAGATGGCAGCATCTAACTGCGCAGCGGTAGCTGTTGAAGCAGGAATGAAGAAAGCGGAGGTTTTCGTAAAAGGACCAGGAGCTGGACGTGAGTCTGCTATCCGTACTATCCAAAACTCAGGAATTGAAGTTTCTATCATCAAAGATATTACGCCAATGCCTCACAATGGATGTCGTCCTCCTAAGCGTCGTCGCGTTTAATAATTTTTATGCAGGGGTAATTAGTAATTATTTTCCCCCGCTTTTATTCACAATTTAATTACTTCATTGGGCATAAGAGGTCCAATGACTTTTAAGAAAAAATGGCTAGATACACAGGTCCCAAATCCAAGATTGCACGTCGTTTCGGTGAAGCAATTCTAGGTCCGAGCAAAGCATTAGCTCGTAAAAACTATGCACCAGGTATGCACGGTAAAGGAAAACGTTCAAAGGTTTCTGAATACGCAGTGCAATTGAAAGAAAAGCAAAAAGTAAAATACACATACGGTATTTTAGAACGCCAATTCGAAAACTTGTTCCACAAAGCTGCTGTTAAAGCAGGGATCACAGGTGAAAACTTGATCAAATTATGTGAAGCACGTTTAGATAACACGGTTTATCGTTTAGGTATTGCTCCTACACGTCGTGCAGCGCGTCAATTAGTTATTCACAAACACATCATTGTAGACGGCGAAGTAGTAAATGTGCCATCTTACTCTTTACGTCCAGGCCAATTAGTAGGTGTTCGTGCAAAATCAAAATCTCTAGAAGTAGTATCTAACTCATTAGCTGCTCGTTCTCCTAAGAACTTCAACTGGTTAGAGTGGGATGGTGTTGAATTGGTAGGTAAATTTGTTGCTATGCCAGAAAGAGATCAGATTCCTGAAAACTTCAACGAACAAGCAATTGTCGAATTATACTCTAAGTAATCTCCTAACGAGATTACTCGAGTTTATTAAGAGTACCAATAACGTTTTTTCAGTATCATTTTAAGCTACGAAATATGTCAATATTAGCATTCCAAATGCCCGAAAAAGTTGTGATGGAAAAAGCCACAGACTTCCACGGGTTATTTGAGTTCAAGCCACTCGAAAAAGGTTACGGTGTTACCATTGGTAACGCACTTCGTAGAATCTTACTTTCTTCATTAGAAGGATATGCTATAACAAGCGTTAAGATTTCTGGTGTGTTACACGAATTTTCTGCCATTGAAGGCGTTCACGAAGATGTATCTGAGATCATCTTGAACTTGAAAAAAATTCGTTTCAAGAAGACACAAGAAATTTTGGATAACAAAGTTTCTATGAAAATCAAAGGACAAACAGCTATCACAGCAGGTGATATCGCTAAGTTTACTCCTTATTTTCAAGTATTAAACCCTGAATTGGTTATCTGCAATTTAGATTCTTCTAAAGAAATCGAAATTGATTTAGTAATCGAAAAAGGTCGTGGTTATGTTGCCGCAGATGAGCCTCGCGCAAACGAGTTGCCATTCGGACACATCGCTATCGATGCCATCTACACTCCAATCAAAAATGTGAAGTTCAGCATTGAGAACACACGTGTAGAGCAAAAAACGGATTATGAGAAATTAGTTTTAGATATCGAGACGGATGGTTCAATCCACCCCGAAGATGCATTGAAAGGTGCAGCGTATATCTTGATCCAACACTTTATGTTGTTCTCTGATCAAACAATGACATTTGAAACTCCTAAAGCAGAAGAAGACAATGTAGTAGATGAGGAATTACTTCACATGCGCAAGTTATTGAAGACTTCATTAGCTGACTTAGATTTATCTGTTCGTGCTTACAACTGCTTGAAATCAGCTGACGTTCGCACATTAGGTGAATTAGCGAAATTAGAAATCTCTGATATGATGAAGTTCCGTAATTTTGGAAAGAAATCATTAACTGAATTAGAGCAATTGATCGAGGAAAAAGGTTTGACCTTTGGAATGGATGTTTCTAAATATCGTTTAGACGAAGATTAATTAATAATTTAAACAAAGTAATAGGTGGTTTGCCGCGAGGTAAACTAACCGCAGCTCGCAAGAGCTTTTAACTTACGAAATAACACAATGAGACACGGTAAAAAATTTAATCACCTAGGAAGAACAGCCTCTCACAGAGCAGCGTTGTTATCAAACATGGCTTCTTCTTTGATCTTACACAAGCGTATTCAAACGACGGTAGCTAAGGCAAAGGAATTACGTAAATACGTAGAGCCAATGATCACAAAGTCTAAAACAGATAGCACGAACAATCGTCGTGTCGTTTTCTCTTATTTGCAAAATAAGGATGCGATCAAAGAATTGTTCTCTATCGTTTCTGAGAAAGTAGCGAATCGTCCAGGTGGATATACACGTATTATCAAGTTAGGTAATCGTTTAGGTGATAACGCAGAAATCTGCTTCATTGAATTAGTTGACTTCAACGAAACAATGTTAGCTGCATCAGCGGAGAAAGCGGGTAAAACTCGTCGTAGCCGTCGTGGTGGCGCTGCAAAAGCAACTGAAGCTGCGGCTCCAGTAGCGGCTGCTGAAGCACCATCTGCAGAAGTTGTTGAAGAAGCTCCAGCAGCGGAGGTAGTAGCTGAAGAGGCTGTTCCTGCAGCAGAAGAAGCTGCTCCAGAAGCACCAGCAACTGAGGAGTCCACAGAAGAAAAAGGAGAAGACGCTTAATCTTTCTCTTTCCATTTTTTTTAAAGGGCTTCAACTTTCCGTTGAAGCCCTTTTTTTAGGTAATGAGCATTTGACCCTTATTTTATAACAGCATTTTATGAGATTTACCGAGTCCACACCAGCGGTTTTATTATTACAAGACGGAACTATATTCCACGGGAAAGCACTAGGAAAAATAGGTACTCACGGCGGTGAGATCTGTTTTAACACCGGTATGACGGGTTATCAAGAAATTTATACTGATCCCTCTTACGCGGGACAGGTAATTATCAATACGACGGCTCACATTGGGAATTACGGTGTGATGCAAGAGAAGGAGGCGGAATCGAACAAGGTCCAAATCGCCGGTATGGTTTGTAACGAATTTGCAAGCGTTCACTCGCGTGAAACGGCAGATGGGTCGTTACAAGACTATTTGGCGAATGCCGGAATTGTAGGAATCTCAGGAATCGACACTCGCGCACTCGTACGTCATATTCGTACAAAAGGGGTGATGAATTGCTTGATCTCTTCGGAGATTTTTGATGAGGCTGCTTTACAAGCGGCTTTGGATAAAATTCCATCGATGGAAGGCTTAGAGTTGTCATCGCAAGTATGTACTCAAGAGCCCTATTTTTTAGGGGATGAAAAGGCGGAACGCAAAGTAGCTGTGTTAGATCTAGGTGTAAAAAGAAGTATTTTGTCGAATATTTCTGAGCGCGGATGCTACTTGAAAGTTTTCCCAGCTAAGACTCCTTTTGCTGAAATCGCTGCGTGGAATCCAGATGGATATTTTGTTTCAAATGGTCCAGGAGATCCAGCTGTGATGTCTTATGCGATTGAAACCGTAACGCAATTTTTAAATAGCGATAAACCCGTTTTTGGAATTTGCTTAGGTCACCAAATCTTAGCACAAGTTGTAGGCCTATCTACGTACAAAATGCACAACGGTCACCGCGGTTTGAATCACCCAGTGAAAAACTTAGTGACAGGTCTTTCAGAAATTACTTCCCAAAATCACGGTTTTGCAGTGAAAATGGAAGAGTTAAAAGCCTCAGATCAAGCTGAGCTGACACATATTAACCTGAATGACCAAACGGTCGAGGGTTTACGTGTGAAAGGTCGCAAGGCATTCTCGGTGCAACACCACCCTGAGGCGAGTCCAGGACCACACGATTCTCGTTACTTATTTGATCAGTTTATTGATCTAATGAAATAAAAAAAAGCCCTGAGAGATCAGGGCTTTTTTATTAAGCTTGGTAGCCAAAGAGCGAATTCTCTTTGATCATTTTAGCCACGGATTTAGGAACTAACGGAATCCATTCATCGCCGCCGGATTGAATCATTTCAAGCACCTTATCCGTACGGATATTCATCAATTTTTCGTCGTAGTTCTGAATCTCTGCTAGCTTCTCATTATCTAGTAAATAGTTGAAAAGACCATTTAAATGAGCTTCTGGTTCGAAATTTTTCAGGTGGATAATGGACCCATTTTCAGCCACGGTAGGGTAGAGGTAAAGTTTGATGTTTTGGCCAAATAAACAACCAAAAGCACTCATAATTCCACCCGGAATATTTTTGTAATGTTTCTCTTCAAAGATATATTCTAAGTTAGGCATACCCATTACCAGCGCCATTTTTAACTTAGAGAATTGGCTTAAGAAGTCTACTAATTTGAAGTATTCGTGGAAGTTAGAGATTAATACGGTTTGGCCTAAGGAGCATAAGATATCCACGCGATCCAAGAAGTCTTTCTCATCGATTTTGTGCGTCTCATTCTCTAAGCTTTTCAGCGTCAATTCAGATAGTACGCAAATTTTATCATCATCTACATCGGGTTCTTGCTCGAACTGTGCGACGCCTTTCTTTAACATATCCGAGAAGATATTTGTCACAGGACGGAAACGACCGCGAACAGCCACGATGTGTTTTTTTGCCAAAGCATCATACGGCTGCATCACCTTGCCATCCGGTCCAAAAACCGCCGCCTGCGTATAACCATGCTTCACTAAATACAATGACATCAAACGATTGTCGACCTCTTTAAAGTCCGGTCCCTCGAAGCGAATCATATCGATTTCGATCCGGTCTTTGGACAAATCATCTAATAGGGATAATAGTAATTTCTCAGGATCTTCGTGGTAATGGTAGCAGCCGTACAACAGGTTTACCCCGATTACCCCTAATGCCTGTTGTTGCAAGATATTATCATTATCCAGCATATTCACGTGGATAACGACATCATTAAAGCCACCGTTCGGAGTTAATTGAAAACGAAGTCCGATCCAGCCGTGAGCGTCATTTGTTTTCTGAAAATTTAACGCAGAAACAGTATCGGCAAAAGCAAAGAAACGTTTTTCAGACGCGGATTCTGTTAAACGAACATTCAATAACTTGAACTCGCGGTTTAACATTTTCATTAATCGCGGCTCGCACACATATTTTCCAGAAGCTTCTTCGCCATAAATGGCATCCGAAAAAGCCATATCATATGCGGAGATTGTTTTAGCGATGGTGCCTGATGCTCCGCCTGCTTTGAAGAAATTAGCCGCTACATCTTGACCTGCACCGATTTCCGCGAAGGAACCGTAAATGCTGCGGTCTAAATTGATTTGAAGTGCTTTTTGTTTAGTCCCTATGGATTTAATGTGCGATGTCATAGGCAATGTGTTAGGTTTGTTGACTTAGGCGTTTTATTAGTGTCGCAATTTA